>JAIYBI010000530.1 GCA_027488595.1 Opitutaceae bacterium
GCCGAAGGCGGCTTGGATGACGAAGTAGATCGCACCGGTGGATTTTGCGATCGAAGGGATGAAGGCCAAAATCACCGCAGGGGTGGTCAATGCTCCCCACCCCAGCACCAGCAGCCAGATCAGACGCGGGACCGACATCCCGCCGCTGCTCGCTCCCTGCCACCAAGCGACGCACCCGAGCAGGCCGAAGCTCATGGCCAGATAGAGCGCGGCACTCGGCCAGCCGGGAAGTCCCAGCCAGCGCACCCATGCGCGTCCGGCGGCACCGCCGCGAAGCCCTCTGAGGTGCGTCGCCATCGGCAGGCTTGGAGTCATGAACTCCAGGGCGGCGGCGAGCGAAATGCCAACTGCCGCGATGGCAAACTGCATGTTTGCGGCAGGGGTCGCGCCCAGCACTTGAAAGAGCACGCCGGGTAACAGCAAACCTAACGCGACCAGGCGCGCCGCCGAAGCGTGATTCTCCGCCGGAGGGGCGATCCAGCGCACGGCATGCACCAGGCAAAAGAAAGTGCCGATCGCCGCGCCGACGAGCAGCATGACCCAGCCCTGCCATGCATCCATCCCGGGGCCGCTGAATAGGGATCCGCTCATGCGGCCGCGAAAGAGAAAGCCGAGTAAGTTCGGAATCAGGAAGAAGGAGCCACCCAGCATTAAAATTCGGGTGATCTTGGGCAGGCCCGAGAACCACAGGGCGGCGGCGGTGAACACGCCGCATCCGATGGTCATGGCGCCGATGATGCCGAGGTCGCGCACGAGGTTCACCGAGCCGAAGAAGTAGCGCACCACGGCGTAGGGCAGCATCGTCGCCACCAGCAGCAGCGCCTGCATCATGAGCGACACCCACTTGCCGAGCACGATCCGCCAGGCGCTCAGGCGCGTGAGCAGGAGCAGGTCTATGGTTTTTGTATCAATCTCCGCGTGCAATCCGGCCAGCGCCCGCAGGGGCGTGACGCCCAGCAGCACGATGCCGAGCAGCCCCCAGAAAAAGCCCTCGGCAGTCGAGACGCCTGCGCTGCCCTCCGCCGCCAGCGCCCACATGAAGGTGATCGCCATCACGCATTGAAAGACAAGCAGGCTGCCGACGAAGCCGCGGGTGCGCAGGCCCTGGCGGAGTTCCTTCACCAGCATGGGTGGCATCCAGGTGGGGAAATCAATGCGGGGTGGGGGAGGCGTCACGGCGAGGGCTGGGTTGATGGTGGGTGCGGTGCTCATGGGTTTCCCTCCGTGGTTTCGGTGCGGGTCGGCAAGGGCGGCGGCATGGCGGCCGGGCTTGCCGGACGGCGCACATGGCCATCGCGCAAGATCTCGACAAAGGCATCCTCCAGCCGGCGTTCCTGCCGGTAGAACTCGAGCACGGTGAGCTCGGCGGTGAGACGGCGCAGCTCCGTGGCGACCGCTTCGGGGTCGCCAAGATGGAACTCGGCCCGCGCGCCGTCGCGCCGGGTATCTTGCACGCGCCAGCCCGGCCGCATCTCCAGCCAGTTAGTAAGCGCGGAAACCTGGCCGTGTATCGTGATTTCAAATACGGGACCGCCCGCCGCGTCCTGGTTGAGCAGGCTGGCTTTGTCGCCGTGGTGGACGACGCGGCCCTTGTCCATGAAGACGAGGGTGTCGCACATCTCGCCCAGCTCGGAGAGGATGTGGGAGCTGATGAGAAGGGTTTTGCCGCGTTCGCGGAGGATGCGCACGAGGTTTTTGAACTCGAGCCGCGCTTTGGGATCGAGGCCGGCGGCCGGTTCGTCGAGGAGGAGGAACTCGGGGTCGTTGAGCAGGGTGCGGCCGAGGCAGAGGCGCTGCATCTCGCCCTTGGAGAGTTTGTCCATGGGGCGGAGTTGCAGAGGCGTGAGGTCAGTGAAGTCCATCACCTCCATGACGCGGCGCACCAGCTCGCCGCCGGTGAAGCCGTGGGCGCGGCCGTAGAAATCGAGGTAGTCCGCCACCGTCATCTCGCGATACGGAGTGAAGTGGTCGGGCATCCAGCCGAGGCGGCGGCGCACGAGGTTGGGCTCCTCCACGATGTCTATGCCGGCGATGCGCACGGCGCCGGTGTCGGGCAGGTCGAGCGTGGCGAGGATGCGCATGGCGGTGGTCTTGCCCGCGCCGTTGGCACCAATGAGTCCGACGACCTGGCCGGCCTCGAGTGTGAAGGATACGCCGCGCACGGCCTGCACGAAACCGAAGCGTCGCGTGATGTTGTTAACTTCGACAAGGGGCGTGCTCATGGCGTGGAGGGGAGGCCTTCGACGCGGCCGGTGTAGAAGAAAACGGGATCATCCCAGCGGATCGCGGGGAGAGTGGCCAGCGGGGCGATATCGGAGGAGGCGGCGCGACCGAGGAAATCGCCCGGGGGCAAGTCGGGCCAGCCCGGGGGGAGGGCGCGGAGCGTGACTTTACGGCCGGGGGCGACCTCGTCCGCGCCCCAGAGCTTACGTTCGCGGTCGCGGTAGCGGAAGTCGCGCAAGGCGGCGCTCACGCTCGATTGCACGGATGGTGGCGCTCCCGCCTCGCCGCCGCTTACGAGCTCGACGCGGGCGCGGGTGGGGGTGATGCGCTGGAGCACGTGTTGCTGGCGCTGACGGCTGGCGAACCACGAGCCCGAGACGGATGTTTCGTCGCGGGCGAATTGTTTGTCGCGACTCAGGTTGCCGCCCGAGGCTGAAGGGTCGGCGGGCAGCAGGAGCTGGGTGTCGGACGGAAGCGGGAAGCGACTCGCAAACAGAACGCCGGTGCGACTGAGCTGGTCTTGAAAAACGGCGGCCTTGTTCTCGCCCGGCAGCAGGATCACGACGCCGTGTTGCACGCCGGTGCCGCCGAAGCCGTCGCGCCAGACGATGATGCATGCCAGCACCACCGAGGCCGCGAGCGAGATCAAAGGCACCGTGATAAAGAGGCGGTGACGGCGTTGCGTCGGCGCGAAGACGAGCAGGTTAACCGGACCGATCAGAATTCCGAAGAGCAGCAAAAACAGAGTGATCATCACCGAGCCACGCGAAAGAGAGAAGGCCTCGCCGGTGCCGGACGGGATGGCGTCCGACCGCGCCTGGTCGAAGAGCTGGCGATGAAACGAGAGGGTCGGGCCTTCGTCGGGCTGGATGGTTTTGTCGTAGCGCAAGCTGCTCGCCATGGCGCACACCGCGCCGGAGCCCCACGTGTTCGTGGCGACGGGCTGCGACGGCCAGGTGGCGGCGAAGGGAGGGTAGAGGCTGAGTTTACCACCGAACGCGACCCAGTCCATCAGCGCCGCGCGGCGGGCACCATCGAGGGCGCGAAATTCGCGGTCGGTCATCACGACCTGGGTGAATGGCGACCATACCCGCCAGTCGGCGGGCCAGGCGGCGGCGTCCACCACCCCGAGTTCCATGGTGGCGCTGCGGGTGCCGCCCGAGCTGCTTCCGGGGCCAGGGCCGGCACCGGTCCCGCCGCCCTCGGGTGAGGCGGAAATCGCGGCATAAAGATCCACCTCCTGCGACGGACTGCTGCCGATGTAGCGGTTTACATTCGAGTTGTAGTTGGTGAGGCCGAGGCTGTTCCGCTCCGAGCCGGGACCCTGCACCGTGGCGCGGAGCTGGATGGTGTTTCCGCCGCTCGCTTTGCCCAGGCCCGGGACGAATACGACGGTTTCTAAAACTGAACGCGCACCGACGGCGAGGGACTGGGTGAACTCCATTTTCTCGCGCCAGTTACGTTCGGAATTGAAAACGAAGGTCCAAGCGCGAGCGACTTCCGCGCGGTTCTCGATGCGCACCCGCACCGGCATGAAACCGCCGGCGAGCCAAAGATCGGAGACGGGCGTTAAACGAATCTCAGCTTCCGCCCCGATCTCCATCGGAACATCGTGCGAGGAAGCCTGGCCACCGGCGCGAGACAGGCTCGTGAACGACACGACAAGCAAGATGAGCACGATCAACGCGCGGAGCGGAAAGGGGAAGGTGCTCATGCGATCTTCGCGGCGCGGAGGGAAGAGGGCAGCGGGGTGGACTGCACGGCGACCTCGGCGAGGAGTTTTTGCACAACGCCGGTGGAGGTGGCGCCGTCGAGGCGCGCCGAGTGGTCGAGCAGGATGCGGTGCGACAGAACGGGCGAGGCGACCGCCTGCACGTCCTCGAAGCTGGCGTGCGGGCGGCCGTGGCGCAGACCGCGGGCCTTGGCGGCGGCGGCGAGGGCGAGTGCGGCGCGCGGACTGGCGCCGTAGCGGACGCCGGCGGAGGCGGCGGATTCGCCGGGGTGAGTGGAGTTGACCAGGCGGGCGATGTAGTTGGCCACCACTTCGGGCACGTGGACGCGGCGCACCCGCGCGAGCAACTCGCGAAACACGTCGGGGGCGAAAACCGGAGCGATGTCGGGGGTGACCCCGATCTCGCGCTGGAGCACGATGCGTTGCAGAACGTCGGGCGGGTTGCGGGTGACCTCGATTTTGAACAGGAAACGGTCGAGCTGCGCCTCGGGCAGCGGGTAGGTGCCCTCGAGTTCGATGGGATTCTGGGTGGCGAGCACAAAGAACGGATCGGGCAGCGCGTGGGTGTCGCCGCCGGCGGTGACGCGTTTTTCCTGCATGGCCTCGAGCAGGGCGGACTGGGTTTTGGGCGAGGCGCGGTTGATTTCGTCGGCGAGGAGGATGTTGGCGAAAATGGGGCCGCGCTGGAAAATGAAGACGCGTTTGCCGTCCACCTCTTGGAGCATGGGATTGCCGGTGATGTCGCCGGGGAGGAGATCGGGCGTGAACTGCACGCGGCGCGATTCCAGCGCGAGGGCGTGGGCGAGGCCCTTGACGAGTTCGGTTTTGCCTAAGCCGGGCAGACCCTCAAGCAAGATGTGACCTCGCGCGAGCACGCCGGCGACGACGAGCTCAATGAGCGGCCGCTGGCCGAAGAGCACGGTGTCGAGAACGGCGAGTAAGCGCTCGATGTCGCGCGCGGAGTCGGCGAGTTCTTGATCGCTCAAAGGGGAGGAAGATGAAGTGGACATATGAAGAAAGGGAGGCGCAGTTGGGAGGACGATAATGCGAGTTTATTTGAAGAAATCCTTCAGCGCGGCGCGTTCCGCCGGGGTGAGATGGTCCACCCAAACGACGTCGCCGCCGCGACCGGGAGCGGCGATAGAACCCGCCGTCGAGGGCGCCGCGCTGCGGGTTGGGTCGAGTTCGTGTTCGCCGCGCTCGGTGCCTAGCAGATCGCCGAGAGCGGCGCGGGAGAGTTCGGGGTTGTTGACTGTTTCGGTGAGACCGGTGCCGGCGTCACTCGCTGCCGAGTTTAGATACATCGGCGCATGACCCGGGCCGCGTTCAGGCGAGCCGTTACCGAAGCCTTCGGTGCGCTCGAGCGTAACTTGACCGTCGGGGTCCGCGCTCGCGACGGAGGCACCCTTGCCCTGCGCGCCCACTATACCCGTGGCGGCGCGGCCGGCGCGGGCGAGTTGTTGGCGAAGCTGCGCGGCCTGCTCGGGAGTGAGGCTGCGCATACCGGCGGCGTTGGCGGGAGGCAGGCCTTTGAGTAGTTCCCCGTTCGCGGCAAGCCGGCCTTCGCGCAGGCCTTGGAGTGCTGAACCGAGCCGGCTGGCGAGCGCTCCCAGTTCTTCATCGGACAAGGTGGCAGCGGGGTTTTCAAGCGGAGCCAGCGCCGTCGCCGCTGCGTCGAGCTCGGCTGCGAGACTGCGAATCGCGGCCTCGGTCTGGGCGCGGAGGGTGTCCGCGGCCTCAAGCGCGGAGTGGGTGTATTGCGACTCCGGAGAACGCTCAGCCAAGCCGCGGGCGCGCTCGGTAAGTGTCTCGATTGCCTCTGGCTCAGCCAGGGCGAGCTGGTTAACTTGCGCGAGCCAGGCCTCGGTTTGGGTGAGGGCGGGTGGCTTCTCATTTACCTGGGCAAAACCCGTGACCGGTGTCGGCACCGGCATCCAGAGACCCGCGGCCAAGACAATGAGTCCGGCTGCGAGCCAAGGAAGCGAGGCGCCCGGTTTCCAACGCAGCCATTCTAAGCCCGCCGTGGGCAGGGGAGCGGGCCATGTGGTGATCCCTGCTGAGGCTGCACTCAGACGGGAATCCAGGCTCAACTGGTATTCGAGAAGCGCCCGTGCGGCCCTGCGACCAAAGTAAGCTCGTCGGGCCAGCCGTCCCGCATAAAACGCTGAGCCTGCGACGAGCAGGGCAAGTGCAAGATGTCCGCCCCAGGATGGCTCTTGCAAGCGCCTCAACGCGTAGTGCACACCCGCCCCCAAACTGAGCGCGGAAAAGGCAAAAGGAGCGAAGCGCTCAAGCCAAGCGACCGTGTTCACGCGACGCACCAAGGCGGAAACCGCATGTTCCCAGTGTTGGCGAGGGTCGTCCAAACGCATCACCATTGGTGGTGTCGGATACGACGTGAAGAAGCAAGAAGCCGACTGCTGGGTCTAAGAAAAAGTTACTAACTTGTTTCACGCGGAACCGGATTCGTCAGAGAATCGTTATGAGTTTCCAGTAAAACTACTGATTAGTTATTTTCTAGTATTGGTTTATACGTTTTTTATTTTCCCTCAAAGAAAAAGCTTGAGGGGTAGGTGATGGTTTCCATTGTCCGCACTCCCTTCGAAGCGGCTTACGAGAGTGAGACGCGGAGAAGAGAGGAAGGAGTTCTTTGGAGTTTTTAATTCGGC
>JAIYBI010000259.1 GCA_027488595.1 Opitutaceae bacterium
CGCGCTGGCGGAGGCCGGTTTCGAGCGTGGTCCACTCCTCGGCGGAGATGATGAGCGGGGTGGGCTCCAGTTCCCAAAAGGGAATGGTGGCCGAGCCATGGCCCTGCGCGTTGCCCTGTGAAGCGTGAGAGAGGTCGGTGAGACTTGCGTCGCGGATGGACAGGGCAAGACGAGGACGCAAGGCGCGCCTCTGGGCAGGGTGGAGAGAGGGGAAACCGTGGTCCGGCGTTGGCATGCGCAAGGCAACAAAGTGGGCGAAGGGAACGACGATGAGCAAGGCGCAAGCCGAACGAGGTGACGCTGATTTTTTCGCGCCGGGCGGGCCCAGAGACTTCGACATCGGCCTAGGTGTTCATTGGAAAGGGATGGCACAGGTTAGGAGTGGCACTGGCATCCCGGCCGAGAGATGCGCGCACTTCATCCCGCTCGGGCGCACCCCTCGAAATGAATCTTTGCTGTGGGCCGTGCAATCGCCCAAGTCTCGGTCGAGCGTCCAAAAAAGCCGCCGACTTTTTTCACCTTCCCCTCCTTGCTCGCTCCGTTTGCGTCGTTCTTCGCTCCGCGGGCGGAGCCGCGGGCCTGGTTGCGAGCCATCGCGCCGGCGCTGGCGTCGTTGCACCCGCCGCCCGCCGAACGTCCGGTCGGGGTGCCGTATTTCAGCTACGTCGGCGACTCCATTCTCGGCAACAAGGCGATCCTCGGTGACGCCGCCGAGGTCGGCTTCAACGCCGTGATTACCTCCCGCGGCGGGCCCAACGACCCCGCCTCATCGCAAACCTAAAAAAGGCGATTATACCGCACACTGGGGTCCTCGCTGTTTTCGATCGGTGAACGGCATCTCCGAAGCCCGTCCCGCGTAGCGGAAGCGCGGGGCGCTTTCGTGCGAGGAGACGATCTCCCTGAACGAAACGGCTCTGTCGTTTCGCTACGAATACACCTATCCTCCGGATTCCGGAATTTGCAGGCGAAGGCATTGCTTCGAACAGCCTGCACGGCGAAGCAGGATGGACCGCACCTTGTAGTCAGTTATCGGATACGTGGTCGTCCGGGAGCTCGCCTTGGAGGGTTTTCGTCATTCGTAACGTCTCCACTTCGGTCTTCGCCCAGGTTTTCAGGAGGCCGAGGCGTTTGGTCACGTCGAGGGTTTCGAGGATGCGCTGTTTTAAGCGGGCGCTGTCGCACAGGTTGAAGGCCGCGAGATCCGCGAAGGTGTCGGGGTCGTCAATCGAGCGCAGGAATTTTTGCAGGTTTCCCGCGTCCTCGCCGCGCAGTCGTTGCCTCATGCTCAGCAGTCGCGAGACTTGGGAGCGGAGCTTTATGTTTTGCTCCTCGCTGCCGCCTTGCTCGCTCGCCAGCGCGCGGATGCGCACGCGGCGGTAGGGTTCCTCGCCGAGGATCTCGGTGAACTCCACCCGGGTCAGGCCTTGCAGAAGCAGATTCGAGGTGCCGTCCTCCTGCCCTTGGCAGGCACGCACCACGCCCAGCGTCGCGATGCGGTAGGGCGGCTCGAAGGCGTCGCCGACTCTGGCTGAATTCAACCCCGCCACCGCAAACAACCGGTGCGTGCCCAGCGCATCACTGAGCATTTTGCGGTAACGCGGTTCGAAGATATGCAGGGGTAGCAGCGCCTGCGGGAAAAAGGTCAGGTTGGGCAGGGTCATTACCGCCACCTCGTTCGGAATCGTGATTTCGACATCCATACTCGCACCGTAGGCACGTCGGCCTCGCTGGCAATCGCCGCGCGCGTTTGCGCCAAGGTTTCACGCTTGATGTGTCGTATGCCGCGCAAGTGTGACACCTCGGCACATCCTGGCGGTCCCCGACGAATCCATTAAACGCACGTAATGTTTTTAAGTCTCTGTTATAAATTTGTTTGTGTGACTATGAACTCTGCGCGCACGCGCCCTGCATCTCCATCTGGCATCATGGCCCACTATATCCTCGGTATCGATCTCGGAACCACCAACTCCTGCATGTCCGTAATGGAA
This sequence comes from Opitutaceae bacterium, assembly GCA_027488595.1. GTDB lineage: Bacteria > Verrucomicrobiota > Verrucomicrobiia > Opitutales > Opitutaceae > IMCC26134_A. Next base: position 1,989 of record JAIYBI010000259.1, read on the forward strand.
GGCGGCGAGCCGGTCGTGATTCCCAATGCGGAAGGCGCGCGCACCACGCCCTCCATTGTCGCCTTCTCCAAGAACGGCGAACGTCTCGTCGGTCAGGCTGCCAAGCGCCAGGCCGTCACCAACCCCAAGAACACCATCTTCTCCGCCAAGCGCCTCATCGGCCGCAAATTCACCGAGGTGAGCGAAGAGGCCAAGAACCTCCCTTACAAGGTCGTGGCCGGAAAGAATGGCGACGCCTACATCGAGGTTCAGGTCGGCGACAAGGCCGAGCAGTTCGCGCCTCAGCAGATTGCCGCCTTCGTCCTCGGCAAACTCAAGACCGACGCCGAGGCCTACCTCGGCACCAAGATCACCGACGCCGTCATCACCGTGCCGGCCTATTTCAACGACGCCCAACGCCAGGCCACCAAGGACGCCGGCAAGATCGCCGGTCTCGACGTGAAGCGCATCATCAACGAGCCCACCGCCGCCTCGCTCGCTTACGGTCTCGACAAAAAGAAGGACGAGAAAATCGCCGTGTTCGACCTCGGCGGCGGCACTTTCGACGTCTCCGTGCTCGAAATCGGCGACGGCGTCTTCGAGGTTAAAGCCACCAATGGCGACACCCACCTCGGCGGCGACAACTGGGACGAGGCTCTCATCAACTGGCTGGTGGATTCCTTTAAGGCCGAAAACCAGATCGATCTCCGCAAGGACCCAATGGCCCTCCAGCGCCTCAAGGAAGAGGCCGAGAAGGCCAAGATCGCCCTCTCCTCCACCCAGAGCTACGACATCAACCTGCCCTTCATCACCGCCGACGCCTCCGGCCCGAAGCATCTCAACCTCTCCCTCTCCCGCGCCAAGATGGAGCAGATCTGCGACTCTCTCTTCGAGCGCACCATCGCCCCTTTCCAAAACTGTCTCAAGGACGCCGATCTCTCTTCCGACAAGATCGACGAGCTCGTGCTGGTCGGCGGCATGACCCGCATGCCCCGCGTGGTCGAAATCGCGCACAAGCTCGCTGGCAAGGCCCCGCACCAAGGCGTAAACCCAGACGAGGTCGTGGCCATCGGCGCGGCCATCCAAGGCGGCGTGCTCAAGGGCGACGTCAAAGACGTGCTCCTCCTCGACGTCACCCCGCTCACTCTCGGCATCGAGACCGCCGGTGGCGTCTCCACCGCGATGATCAATCGCAACACGACCATCCCGACCAAAAAGTCGCAGGTGTTCTCCACCTATTCCGACAACCAGCCCGGCGTCGAAATTGTCGTCCTCCAAGGCGAGCGCCCCATGAGCCGCGACAACAAAAAGCTCGGCAACTTCAAGCTCGACGGCATCCCGCCTGCCCCCCGCGGCGCGCCCCAGATCGAGGTCACTTTCGACATTGATGCCAACGGCATCCTTCACGTCACCGCCAAGGATCTCGGCACCGGCAAGGACCAGAAGATCACCATCCAGGGCTCCTCCGGTCTCTCCAAGGAAGAGGTCGAGAAGATGACCCGCGAAGCCGAGCTCAACGCCGAGGCCGACAAGAAGCGCAAGGACGAGGTCGAGACCAAGAACCAGCTCGATTCCACCATCTACGGCATGGAGAAAACCCTCAAGGATTCCGGCGAGAAACTCCCCGCCGAGATCAAGGGCAAGATGGAGACCGCCCTCGTCGACGCGAAGAAGGACCTTGAGTCCGCCGACCTCGACAAGATGAAGGCCGCCGTCGAGAACCTCCAGAAACTCGGCGCCGAGCTCTACTCCGCCGCCCAGGCCGCAGGTGCCGGCGCCGCCCCCGGCCCCGATGCCGGCCCCGGTCCCGATGACTCCGCCGGTGGCGCGTCCTCGTCCGGCAAGAAGACCGAGAAGAAAGCCGACGTCGTGGACGCCGACTTCGAGGTCGTGGACGACGACAAAAACAAGAAGGCCTAAACCCTTCTTTTCCTCTTTCGCCCGTCCCCGGCCGATCTAGCCGGCCGACGGGCGTCGTTAAAAAACGAATACAAACCAACGTTCCGTAATCCAAACCCAACAACCAAACATCATGGCCAAAGTTAAAATCAAGCCCATCGGCGATCGCGTGCTCGTGAAGCACATTGAAGAAAAAGAACAAGTCCGCGGCGGGATCATCATCCCCGACTCCGCCAAAGAGAAGCCACAGGAGGCCGAGGTCATCGCCCTTGGCACCGGCAAGAAGGACGAGAACGGCAAGTCCGTTCCCTTCGAGGTCAAGGTCGGCGACAAGGTCCTCATCTCCAAATACGGCGGCACCGAAGTGAAGCTCGACGGCGAGAAGTTCACCCTCGTCCGCGAAGACGACATCCTCGGCGTTGTTGCGTAAGCGCTGCGCGCTAAATCCTAAATTCTAAATCTTAAATCCTAATCTAAATATCATGGC
>JAIYBI010000285.1 GCA_027488595.1 Opitutaceae bacterium
CAATTGCACTCGCTCGTGGTCGCCCCACCCGCCGCATGTCCAGTTGTCGCCGCCTGATTTACTCACGACGAAAGCCCTCCAACTTTTCCAAATACTCGATGTCGAGCTGATCCTTCGGACGCCCTGCCTCGTGCTTCATCGCCAGCAGCAACCGCTTTGAAACCACTGGGATTTTAAGGGTCGGCCCCACCGCAAGCCACTCACAAACAAGCAGCTCGCTCGCCACGTCAAAAGGTTCGCTCACGAACACATCAATCGGCTCGCGGGCAAAGCGCTCGTTCACCAGCTGAAACACCATCATCTGCTTGTCGCGCACCCAGCTCGCCCTCGTCAGCGGGTTGGCAAACTCCAGCGGATCAACCGGCACCTTCGCCCGATACCCCAGCCCTTTGAGCACCTCCATCGCCCGGCGCACATTCGATTCATCTAGCGCCACCACCAGATCCAGATCGTTCGTATAACGAACATAGCCATGCGCTATCACCGCCAGTCCGCCGACCACGAGATAACGCACCTGCGCCTCGTTCAGCGCCCCGAATATTTGCTCAAGGTGGCTTAACTCCATAACGCTACTCAACCCTGCCCCGCCCCCCTTGCCAAGTCTGCAAGCGCCGCGCCATTCACCTTGCCCTGCGCGTTTCGCGGCCAAGCCTCCACCGGCACCGCGATCAAGCGCTTCGGCACCTTCGCCGGCGCCAATATCCCCGCCAACACGCCCCGCCACACAGCCTCGGGCACCTCCTCCGCTTCCCCTGCCAGCGGATACAAAGCCACCACTTCGTTCCCCCACTCTGGATGCGGCACGCCCACCACTTCCACCCCGGGCACCACGCCGCGCAGCGCCGCCGCCACCTCGGCCGGATCCACTTTCTCGCCGCCGGTGATGATCAACGCATCCGCCCGCCCCAGCACCCGAAGCCGGCCGGCCGCGTCCATCTCACCCAAATCATCCGCGCGCCACGGCCCCGCCGCCCGCGTCTCCGGCCAGTATCCATAAAACAAGGACGCCGCTTCGATCACCAAACGTCCGTCCGTCTCCGTCGTGATCCGGGCATGGGGCAAGGCCGCTCCCACCCCGTCGCCACCCGCCAAAAACTCCTCCGGCCGCAGCGCCGCCACCATCGCCGCCGTCTCAGTCATACCGTAGGATAAACTCAGCGGCAACCGCGCCGCCCGCCCCGCCGCCAAAAGCTCCGGCCACGCCGGCCCGCCGCCCACGAACACCGCCCTAAAACCGCGCAACCACGCCTCCGCTTCCACGTTCCCCAAAAGCCGCGCCAACTGCGTCGGCACCAGCGATAAAAATCCGCCGCTCACCTCCGGCCTCCGCCCCGCCTCCACGTCTTTCCAACTCGCCGCCCGGTAAACCCCTCCCGTCCACGCGCAACGCGCCCACGCCATCAACCCGCTCACGTGCCACACCGGCAGCAAACCCACCGCGTCCACCCGCGTCACCCCGAAGTGCGCGCAAAAACCAGCCACCGCCGCGCCCAGCGTGCGTTCATCGTGCCGCGCCAGCTTCATCGCCCCCGACGACCCGCCCGTCGGAATGCACAGCCATCCTTCAGTCCCATCCCACCCAACCGGCGTCCGCTCCGCCAAGGCCGCCCACTGCGCACGTTCGCGTTCGCCCCACTGCGGATCGACCAAAAAACACGCTGCCCCGCGCTCCACCAGCGCCGCCCCCGCAACCTTACGTAGCCCCGCGATCAACTCAGCGCGTTCCATAAGGCCTCCGGGTTCATCCGCGCCACATCCTCCACCCGCACAAAAGCCCCCGTCTGCGGCCCGTCCGCCCGCGTCTCCGCAAACAGCGGCCACACCCCAAATCCCAGCGCCCTCGGCTTCGACGCCGCCAACTCCGCCGCCCGAGCCTCCGCCCACTCAAACGCCAGCCGCAACGCCGCCTGCGCCCCGACCCGCGTTTCCAAGGCCGACCCAAAAACAACATCCGCCCGCGCCTTCGCGAGTGCCGCCAGCACCGGCCCCGGCTCGCCCAACAACGCCGGTTTCAACACCCACACGCCGCGCCAATCCGCCGCCAGCCACCGCGCGACGTCGCCCGCCCCGCCCAGCGATTCATCCAGCGCGATCGGCGTCGGATAATCCTCCGCCAATCCCCTCAAAATATCATCCGTCTTCCGCCCCAGGGCCGCGCCCTGCGAAGCCTCGGCGAAGCAGGGTTGCTCCACGTATTCCACCGGCCGCTCCGCCGCGCGTTCCATCCAGCGCTCCGCCGTGCGCCGGTCCCAGGCCCCGTTCGCATCCAGCCGCAGCTTCGCGCCCTCCGGCAGACGCCCAAGCAGATCATCCAAGATCGCCCACTCATCCGCCGCCGCCTCGACGCCCACCTTCCACTTAAAAGTCCGAAACCCCAGCTCCAGCTTGGGCACCACCGCCGCCAACGCCGCCCTCCCCGCCGGCAAAAGCCCCGCCACCGGCAAAAACTTCACCTTCGTCTCCAAATTCCGATTTTCGGGCCTTTCGTGTTTTTCGTGTTTTTTGTGGTTAAAATCTCCGTCTCCCTCTCTGTCTCCGTCTCCACCGCCGAACGCCGCCGCCAGCCCCGCCCGCACGCACCCGCACCCCACCGGCACCCTTGTCAGCGCATCCGCCAAACTCTCCGCCCGCCCCTCCAGTCCCACCAACGCCGCCTCCACCTCCTCCAGCGTCTCGCTCCCGAACCACGCAATCGGCGCAACTTCCCCCCACCCCACCGCCCCCACTTCGCGACCGCCCACCTCAACCTTCACCGCCCGGATTAAAATCCCCTCCCGCTCCGCCCAAGCCCCATGCGCCGTCCGCACCGTATGCAAAAACGGCAGGCGATAAGGACGATGTTCGATCTTCCACATAAGTCTCCCGCCTAAAGAGTCCCGCCCCGCCGCAGGGTCAACCTCGCGTGTCCCGCCGTCTGCCCCGTGCGCCCTCGATCTGATACCAACGG
>JAIYBI010000494.1 GCA_027488595.1 Opitutaceae bacterium
ATGATGCCCATCATGCCAACGAGCACGAGGGAGAAGAAGATGCGGAGAGCGAGCATGACGAATGACGGATGACGAGATTGTGGGCGGGGCTCGGGTAGCGGATTCGGCTCAGAACGCGATGTTGTTGGGGCGGGTATGGAGGGTCTGGACGACCGAAATATTGCGCATGGCGAAGGCGGCTTCGCAGTAGGCGAGGTAGTAGCTCCACTTGCGCAGGAAGCGCTCGTCGAAACCGAGCGCGAGCACGGCGTCCTGTTTTTCGCGGAAGGTGTCGTGCCAGAGGCGAAGGGTGCGCGCGTAGTCCTGGCCGAAGTCCTCGATGTGGTGGAGCATGAAGCCGCCGGCGCGGGCGAGTTGCTGGTTGACGCGGTTCAGCGAGAGCAGGAGGGAGCCGGGGAAGATGTGTTTCTGGATAAAATCCACGCCGCGGCGCAGCTCGGCGTAGCGTTCGTCGGGGCAGGTGATGAACTGGAGGGCGAGCAGTCCCTCGGGCTTGAGGCGGGCGGCGAGCACATCGCAGTAGGCCGGCAGGTAGGCATGGCCCAGGGCTTCCATCATCTCGATGGAGACGATTTTATCGAATGTGCCGGTGACGTCGCGGTAGTCGCACATCCGGACATCCACGAGATGGGCGACGCCGGCCTCGGCAATGCGCGCGGTGGCGAGGTCGAATTGTTGTTTGGAGATGGTGAGAGTGGTCACGCGGCAGCCGTAGGTAGTGGCGGCTTGGATACTCCAGCCACCCCAGCCTGAGCCGATTTCGAGCACGTGGTCCGTGGGGACGAGGCGAAGGGAGCGGCAGAGGGCGGCGTTTTTCTCGCGTTGGGCCTGTTCGAGGGTGAGTTGTGGCGCGTGGGCGGGCCAGCGGGCGCTCGAATACATCATCGAGGGGTCGAGGAAGAGCTGGAAGAAGTCGTTGGAGAGATCGTAGTGCTCGGCGATGTTGCGGCGGGCGGTGGCGCGGGAGTTGGGACGCAGGAGGTGGCCGAGACGGTTAGCGAAGCGCAGGGCGTTGATGAAAAGGGTGTGGCTGGTTTTCTTGGCGGAGCCGGAAAGGGTGGGGGCATGTTCGACGTTCAGGATGAACCACGCAATCAGGCTGGCGAGGTCGGGCGTCTCCCAGTCGCCGTCAAGGTAGCTCTCGGCAAAGCCGATATCGCCGGCGAGCAGACATTTTCTGAAAAAGGCGGGGCGTTTGACGCGTATATGAACCTCGGCGGAGAGGCCCAGCGGAAGGCGGCGGGCAAGGGCATCGGAGTGGGAGCCGTATTCGACCGAGGGGCCCTCGGGCAGGGTGATACGCAGGTGCCCGAGCTGCATATTGCTAAAGGCGCGGAGGACCAGACGGCGGCAAGGCGGGCCGCATTCGGCGGCGGCGGGCAGGAAGGTGTCGGTCGTGGCTAAAGGGGGCTGGGCGCTCATGGTCGGTGATCGGCGGTGAGGGATGCGTGCGGGTGGTAGAGATCGCGTTGGTCGGCGGCGCGGGCGGCTTTGGCAAACCAAGGGACTCTTTTTACATAAAGGCGCAAGGCCTGCCAGTGAATGGCGGCGATGACCTGCAAGGTAATGAGGGGATACTTGAGACCGAACCAGACCAAGGTGCGATCGTTGAGCGGACGCGGCCGGCCGCTCACGGTGGTGAGCAAGGTGCGGAGCGGGCCGATGTAATCATCAATTTGAAGTGCCAGCCGCGCACCGGGCGGGCGCAGGCGGAAATCGAACGCGACATCTACGTCGGCGAAAGGGGAAACGTAGAAGTTTTTCGGCACCCGAAGCTGAAAGGTGGGTGTGCCGCCGGCGCTGGTGGTTCCCAAGCGCTCTGGGCCCAGGATGAAGGGCTTTGTCTCACGGAAAGTGTTGGTGACCTCCGCCACGCTGGCGAGCGGTGCGCCGTCGGCGGTGCTCACGAAGTAGAACGAGACGGGATTGAATTGGTAGCCAAGCACGCGAGGCAAGGTGACGAGCAGCACGCGAGCGTCGGCGGGGGCGGCGACTCCGTGCAGGGCGAGGTAGTCGAGGAGGCGGGTTTTGAGGGGCGGAAGCGGCGACGAGGCGGGTGTGGGTGACGTGGCGGCGGGTGCAGATGACGAGGGGTTGTGCGCGGTCTGGTGGGTCGGCAGATAGTCGCGTTCGCGAAATGAGAGTAGACCGGGGGCGTTGACCCGAAGGACACCCAGGCGACGGGCGAGGTAGGGCAGCTCGTCGAGATCGAGGGCGAGCATGAACAGGTTGTAACCGAAGCGGTGCGCCTTGGGGTGAAGGCGCGCGTGCATGATGTGGCACTCGTAGATTCGGGAGTTCATGCGCGTTGCCAGGCTCTGGGAGTGGCGTTCAGCAATCAGATGAATGGAGGGAAACCGCCGAGGCAAACGGGAGCGGTGCTTTGCCCTCCGATGCGGACATGGGCGAAGCGCCTAATGAGTGTGGGCACTGGGGTCGTGGTATCCGTAGGCCCAGAGGGAGCCCTTCCATAGTTTTCGACCATCGAGGAGCAGGGTGAGGTCGAGCTTGTAGTGGCTGTAGGGATCGATCACGGCGGTCCCGGGTCCGAAGGCACCAAGTTTTTCG
>JAIYBI010000087.1 GCA_027488595.1 Opitutaceae bacterium
CATTCGCCGCACCTTCCGAAGCTTCGAATATCGCCCAGCCATAATTTTCAGTAACCCGCCAATCGGCTCCCGTGCCGACGACATGCACAGGAAACTCCTCGGCGTAAGCACGGGTTGAAAGATGAGGGACGAGCTTGAGCATGGCCTTACTATCATACCAGGTATGATAATTGGCAAGCCGAAATCTTGCGTCTGCCGAAAAAAACTTATTGGGTGCCAGCGTGGCCAATTCCAGACCTGCCCCGATTTCAGCAGCCGTCCCTCCTGAACTTCTTGAGCGGCTGCAAGATGCTGCCGCCACCTTGGACTTGAGCGTGAACGCCTGTGTCATGGCTGCGTGTCGGGCACTCCTCCCCATTCTCGCCAAGGGCTGGAAACCATCGAATCTGGTGACGGCGGCCGGTAAAACTTACCTCGTCTTGCGAACAACGCCGGAAGAAACGGAGCAGTTCAAAAAAACCGCGGCCAAAGCCGACTTGGTATTCTCCGATTTTTTAAGATTAGCGGCAGCAGCAAGCCTGCTGGCAATCGAGGGAAAGAACCACGTGCGGTGGCCGTTGTGTTTCACTCGAGAGTCATTCGAGCGGGCGGGCAAATTCGAGGCTTAGGCGACCCGCATCCGGATTAGGACACTTCGGATTCGGACACCGAGTGGGGGAATTGAAGCAGTCTGTTTGAGACGTTCGGAAAGTGCGGGGCTTCACCGGGCTTTGCCCGGTGAAGCCCCGCCTGTGCGCGTTTGCACGCTGATGGACCTGTCGTCCTGAGGCTCAAACAAACATGCACAATCAAACACCCCACAACGGGCCAAAGGCCCAATCCTTAGCCTGGTATTGTCTCCACTATACCAATACACGAAACGAAGTTAGCCCTGCACTAATGGAGTGCTTCACGCTCACTGGAAAAAGATCATACGCTGTCAAACTACAGTATGGGGAACTTGAGAAGTTCGGATTAAAACCCTGCCGGGCGTTAAAAGTTAACGGCATTCTCGGCCGTGCGATCTGGGTCGAAAATGGCGATATTCTGAAGATCGCAGACCTGGCTCGCGCACACGATGTGGATTTTGCCGTCACGTGGCTCGGTTACATCGATCTCAGGCCTGAAAAGGGTCTGCCAATCGCGAAGGAGGGAAACGTATGAAAACGCGGATGCTTTTCCTGATCCTCCTGACGATGCTCGCTGCTGGCGATTCATGCGGTCAAATCACCACCCCTCCGTTCGTTCGCAGCAGCGTGGCCCTCGGTGCCAATCTGCTTGAAAGGATGGGGACTGCCGCTGAGGCGGCGGGCTATCACGTTGAAATTGCCGACATACGTGCTCAGAGCGGAGGCATTCAGTTGGTTTTACCGGGACTGGTGCTGACTCCGCCTGCCGCTGGTTACCAAAAATCCATCCGCCTTCCTGTCGTCATAGCGATACGTCGTGCGGAGCAGATGTTGATTTCGTTTCACGCAATTACTCATCCCCGAGATCCGCTATCGAATGAATCTTCAATCCGCATCGTTCTCCGTCAGAGAAGCGATGAAGAAGTGGTCGCTGAAAAAACCACCAAGCTGATTCACGGGTGGAACACACCAACCCTCAGCTGGGTGGTAGACCGCGATCGGGCTTCAGAGGAATTCGACGTTGAGATCATCCCTGCATCCGTCGGACGGATAAAAGTTACCTTTCCGCAAGCACTGCTCCTTTCGACGACCAAAAAATAAGCAAGCAACCTAGCGTTTGCCGGCGGCGCTTTGCGCCTAGTCAAGCGACCGAACCATGGATCTCGCAATCCGCGCTTCGGGCACACGCCAGAACCAAACTGCGATAAAAACAATCAACCACACACCAAGATACACCTATGAAAAACTCATCTCCCTCGTCCCTCCCCATACTGCACGAATGCGAATCACCTGTTGCTGGCGACTTCTTCGCCGTCAGCGATGATACCGATACCGGTCTTCGCATTAACAGAGCCGGTAACGGATATATCGGAATGCAACTTCCCAATGATCTCTGGGCTCGCTTCGATTTTGCTGCGCCGGGCCTGGCGGCTTTCATATGGGGCTCTGCGAGACCCGATAATGTGCCTTGGGTAATCGAACAGATGGAGCTGCCGGCCACCCTCGTCCCATCCGCGTCGTTGCGTCGCCTCTATCTTCTGACGTGTGCGCCACTTCCCGTTTACCTCTGTGCGTTTTCGCCAAGCGTAATTACAAAGGAGGACGCTCGGATAATTCTCGATACCGTCCCGGATGTCATGCTTTTTGCACTACGAAAAACCACCGTCGTAAACCCAAAGTATGAAAGCGTCGTCCGAAAATGGAGGATAGCATGACCCGGTAATCACGTCCGCCCAGGATCGCAAAATTTCCGCTCCGCTGCGGTTCTCCCCCGCTGCTCGCTTCCACAAGTTGAGTTCAAGCTCGCAGCTCAAGGTGGCGGCATTTTTGGGAAAACGCATTCCTTGGTTGGGGGGGAGAGGATTTAGGATCAGAAAGTTCCCGTTTCTCACAGCCTCCCCCGTCTTTGTCTGACCCCCTCGGTTAAGGTGTCGGGCATGACCACGCTGCTCACCACCCCCTCACGCGGAAACCTCGCGATCCCCACGCCCGTCACGCAAGCGCTTCACGCCACCGGAAACCGGCACCACTGGAGGCACGCCATGAAGCCCCGCTTCGCACTTCAAGACGTGCTCTTCGACGTGGATACCGCCGCCGTTGAGGCCGTCGTATCGCACGGCGTCGGCTTCCCGCCGACCCGTTGTCGCGTCCCCGCGAAACAAGCGCTCGTCCACCGTCCGAGCGGACGCATCCTCGGTATTGTCGGCACCGGCTACCGCATCGTCACGAACCGCGAAGCCCTTGACCTGGCGCACACCGTCTGCGCCCGCGCCTTTCCAGGCGTCACGGCACACGAATGGGCGCCCACCCGGGTCATCGCTCCGCAGACGCTCAGCTACGCCAGCATAGACCTCCACCACCGCGCCCACGTGTTGAACCTCAGCTTCGCCGACCGCACACGCGACGACCCCTACACGCCCTTTGTGCGTGTCACCAATTCCTTCAACGGCTCCCGCGCCCTGCGGTTCGATTTCGGTTTCATTCGCTCCCACTGCACCAATGGCTGCATCTTTGAGCGCGACCTCGCCAGCCTCGTCGTCACCCACGCCCGCGATGCCATTGCCGGGCTCGACGTCAAAGTGAACGCCTTCCCCCTCGATGAGAAATGGCGGCAATTCTCAGCGATGATCCACACACTCAAAACCACACCCGTCACGCCGCCCATCGCCCACGAATTGATCGCCGCCCTGCTCACCCTCGCGCCGGCCGACCACTGCCGCACCGAACGCCAACGGGCCGAGCACACCCAAGTCGTGCAAGAGATAGGCCGCCGTCACGCCTCCTACGAAACTGAACTCGGGGCCAACGCCTACGCCGTGTTCAACACCGTTACCGACTTCGCCGCCCGCCCCTTCGAATCGGGATCGTTCAACCGCGCCCCCGCCACCCTCGAACAACGCGCCGGCACGTGGTTGCGCACCGTCACGACCGACCTGACCAAAGCGAGCCCGCTCGACTGGCAAGTCCACCTCACCGCACTCCGCCGCCCAGCAAGTCTGGCGCGTCCCCTGCCTTCTTAACCTTAATCTTCCCCCTTAAACCCGCGACGCAGTCGCCTCCCCCTCGCATGTGGCTCTTCACCCGACACGGCTTTTACAGCCTCACCCGCTCCGCCGACGAACCGGACAAACTCCAAGTCCGCGCCCGCGTGCGTCGCGACCTGGAGAATCTCCAGTCCTTTACCTCTCTCGCCGGCCCCATCCTCGAAACTCCATCCGCCGACTACCGCTGGCGCTGGATCGTCACGCCTGCCGATGGCGAAGCGATCACCCGCTGCCTCACTCACGACATCACTTATTCCAACTTGAAGAGCACCGTCGCCAAGCAACCCGACCAATCCGCCAAACTCAGCGGCCTGCACGACATCTGGGAAATTCACCACGGGTGGCAAAATGTGTAGGTCATTCAGCTTAGCAAAATGACTAGCTCGACATACATTTTTTTTAAGCAATTCTGTCGAGCTAACTAATGTAAGTCTCCCATGGACGTTTTCGATCTACGCAACACCCTCGTCGGCAAGTATCGTCAATACGTCCAAAGCTTTATTCGCATCCGCGACCAGGCCATAAGAGACCGGGTAGATTCCGAACTAGATAAAGGCCTTCTGTGGCCTGTTCCGCTTGTGCAGCTCAACCCATTCTTCGAAAGGGGAAAAGGAGTTGCTGCCATGGTCGAGGAATCGGTTCTCACCGCAGCTTGTGCGGACATTTTTCGGGTTGATAAGCGGACTGGGTTTGTCGGCTATCCGCTCAACCTCCACTACCACCAAGAGGAAGCCATCCGTTGCGCAAAAGAAGGTGCTAGCTACGTCCTCACCACCGGCACGGGTTCGGGCAAAAGCCTAAGTTACATCATTCCCATCGTTGATTACTGCCTGCGTAACGGGCCGCGCAACAAGCGCACCAAAGCGATCATCGTGTATCCGATGAACGCACTCGCCAACAGCCAGATGGGCGAGCTTGAAAAATTCCTGAATCCGGGCGCCGATCCATCCTCCGCCCCGGTATCCTATGCGCGCTACACCGGCCAGGAATCAGAGGAAGAGCGCGAGCAGATCCAGAAAAACCCTCCCGATATCCTCCTCACGAACTATGTGATGATGGAGCTGATCCTTACCCGAAACGAGGAGACGAGCCTCATCAACGCCGCCCAGAATCTCCGATTCCTCGTTCTCGACGAACTTCACACCTATCGCGGTCGGCAAGGAGCAGATGTCGCGCTGCTGGTTCGCCGTATTCGCGAGGAGCTGAAAGCGACAACTCTCCAAGCCGTCGGCACATCAGCCACACTCGCCGGTGCCTCGACGTTTGTGGAAATGCAAAAAGAAGTCGCACGCATGGCTAGCGACATCTTCGGCCAACCCGTTCAACCGGGTAACGTCATCGGCGAGACGCTGCGCCGCTACACCGAGGAATTCGATTTCAACACAGAGGACGCCGTCTCGCGCCTGCGTCAGTCCGTCGTGAGCGGTCTGGATAACGCCTCTCGTTCCGACGCCTCTGCGTTTCGGTGCCACCCGCTCGCTTCCTGGATCGAGAGCCGCGTCGGCCTGACCACCGAGCCGTCCACCGGCCGCAAACGCCGCGCTCAGCCCTTGCCGCTTCGCGGTGTCAGCGGCGACAACAGCCTCGCCGCCTCGCTGGAGAAGCTCACCGGTCTCGACATCGACAAATGCGATCACGCCATCCGCGACGTCCTGCTGGCCGGTTACGCACTCAAAGATCCATCCGCCAAGCTCCCGATTTTCGCCTTTCGCCTCCATCAGTTTCTCAGCCGAGGCGACACCGTTTACGCCACGCTCGCGACCGGAGCCGACCGTTATTTGACGCTGTCTCCTCAAGCCTATCGCCCCGGTGGTGAAGGCAACGAGCGTCTCCTCCCATTGGAGTTCTGTCGCGAATGCGGCCAAGAATACTACCGTGTTTCTGCTTTGTTCGACCGCCTCAATAAGGACGGCCTCCCACTGTCCGGGAGTAAATGTCAGGCCATTCAACCCCGCGATATGGAGGTTGCCACCGGCGAGGCCCGGCGCGAGGTGCCCGGCTACCTTTTGCTCACCGACGATCCTGATGTCGCTTGGCCCGAGGATCCGGAAACAGTCCTTAGTCGAGTGCCCGAAGACTGGCTGGAACACGTCAATGGCTTGCCTGCCCGCGTCTCCGCCGGTCGCCGCGATTGGCTCCCTCGGCGCATCGCCGTTAGGTGCGACGGCACCGCTGCCGACGACGGACGCACAGCTTGGTTCATGGCTCAGCCGTTCCGCTTCTGTCCTTGTTGCGGCGTGAGCTATGACGCACGCCAGCGCTCGGACAAAGCCAAGCTCGGCACCCTCGGCATCGACCGCCGCAGCACCGCCACCACGATCCTCACGCTCTCCGCCGTCCGTGCCTTGCGCGATCAGCCTCCCGAGGCGCTCTCCCCCGTCGCCCGCAAGGTGCTCAGCTTTACGGATAATCGGCAGGACGCCTCCCTCCAATCCGGCCACTTCAACGACTTCATCGAAGTCGGTTTGCTGCGCGGGGCTCTCTATGCCGCCGCCAAACAAGCAGGCCCCACCGGCCTCCTTCACGACGTCCTCGCCCAGCGTGTTTTCGACGCGCTCGGTTTGCCCTTCGTGGATTTCGCCCAGAAGCCCGAGGCCAAGTTTGCCGAGAAGGCCAATACCATCCGCGCCTTTCAGAACGTGCTCGGCTACCGCCTCTATCGCGATCTTCGGCGCGGCTGGCGCATCGTCGCGCCCAATCTCGAACAATGCGGCCTTCTCGACATCCGTTATCAGTCCCTTGATGAGCTGTGCGCTTCCGAGGAGGACTGGCTCGACACCGAGGGTGCCGATGGAAAAAAAACCAAGCTTCACGACGCACTGAAGGACGCCACCCCCGAAACGCGTTTCAAGATTTGCACTGCCTTGCTCGATTACCTGCGGCGCGAACTCGCCATCAAAGCTCCCTACCTCGACGGCTCGTTCCAGGAGTCTATCCGTCAACAGAGCAATCAACACCTCGTCCCGCCGTGGGCCATCGACGAGGACGACACCCACCTCGATCAATCGTCCATCGCCTTCCCGCGCGCACGCCGCGCCGCCATCAACGGCAACGATTACGACAACCACATCTATCTCTCCGCCCGTGGCGGCTTCGGCGGTTTCCTGAAACGTCGTGCGACACTTCCTCACCTCCCGACCGCGCCCAAAGCCGCCGATCTAGAACTGATTATCCCCCAGCTTTTCCTCGTTCTAGCCAAAGCCGGGCTCGTTCAATCCGTGCATACGCCGGAAGACCCCTCAGACGTTCCCGGCTACCAGATTCCCGCCTCAGCGTTTATCTTCTTGGCCGGCGACGGCACCCGCGCTTTCCACGACCCCTTGCGCATGCCTAACGCTCCCGCCGAGGGAAGCCCGACCAACACGTTCTTCGTGCGCTATTATCGCGACGAGGCTCTGAAAACCAAAGGCATCCAAGCCCGCGAGCACACCGCCCAGGTTCCTTACGAAGCCCGCGAGGCCCGAGAAAAAGCCTTCGCCGACGCCAAACTCCCCATTCTCTTTTGCTCACCGACGATGGAGCTGGGCGTGGACATTCGCCTGCTCAACGTCGTCAACCTCCGCAACGTTCCGCCCACCCCGGCCAACTACGCCCAGCGCAGCGGTCGCGCCGGTCGCTCCGGCCAGCCCGCCCTCGTTTTCACTTACTGCTCCGGCACCAGCCAGCACGACCAGTGGTTTTTCAAGCGCCCCGAGCAGATGGTTTACGGCGCGGTCTCCACGCCACGTCTCGACTTGGGCAACGAGGATCTCATTCGCTCGCACGTTCAGGCCATTTGGCTTGGCGAGACAGGCACCCGCCTTGGCCGCTCCTTGCGCGATGTCTTGAGCGTCGAGGGCGAAACCCCGTCCTTGGCCCTGCTCGGTTCCATCCAGACTAGCCTTTCCGCGCCACACTCCCGCGAGGTCGCACGCCTCAAAGCCCGCAGCATCTTGTCCACCGTTCGTGACCTGAAGGATTGCCCGTGGTTCTACGACGGTTGGATCGACTCCATCCTCAACCAAGTGCTCCCCGAGTTTGAAAAAGCCTGCGAACGTTGGCGCACGCTTTTCCGTTCCGCTCACCGCCAGATGGATCGCCAAAACAAGGTGCGCAAAGACGCCTCCGCCGCCCCGCGCGACAAAGACGAGGCCCGCCGCCTCTACGCCGAGGCCGAGAGCCAGCTCAAGCTTCTCACCGAGG
>JAIYBI010000355.1 GCA_027488595.1 Opitutaceae bacterium
AATGGCCTGGATGCCGGTGAAGAGCGGCTGGCTGACAGATTTACGGACCATGATGCCAGGGGCGATCTTCTCAACGGGGTAGAACTCGGTGGAGGCGACGGGGCCTTTGCCGTCAACGGGATTGCCGAGGGCGTCCACCACGCGGCCGAGGAGTCCCTTGCCGACGGGGACGGAGAGGAGCTTGCCGGTCGTTTGGACCTCGTCGCCCTGCTTGAGCTGGGAGACGTCGCCGAGGACGACGCAGCCGACCTCGTCTTCGCCGAGGTTGAGCGCGATGCCGATGACGCCGCCGGGGAAGGCGACCATCTCGTTATACATCACCTCGGAGAGGCCATCCACCTTGGCGACGCCGTCGGCAACGGTGGTGATG
The DNA here is from genome assembly GCA_027488595.1 of Opitutaceae bacterium. GTDB lineage: Bacteria > Verrucomicrobiota > Verrucomicrobiia > Opitutales > Opitutaceae > IMCC26134_A. The sequence continues at coordinate 371 of JAIYBI010000355.1, forward strand.
ACGCCGGTGTTTTTACGCACGGCTTTGGACGAGAGCTTGGCGATCTGGGATTCGATTTGGGCGAGGACGGTGCTCATTTTTGGAAAGGGTTTGGTAGCGAGGGGCTGGAAATGAAATGGAATGCGGATAGCTGAAGAATCAGGAGGCGGAGGAAAGCGCCGCGAGCTGGCTGGAGACGGAGGACTCATACACATCGTCACCGATGCGCACGCGCAGGCCGGCGAGAAGCGCGGGGTTTGGCTTGGTGACGGTGGTGACCGTGCGGCTGTAGCGCTTGCCGAGCGACGCGGCGATGGCGGCGAGGGCATCCGCGGCGACAGGGCCGGCGTGCTCGACGCGTGCCTCGCTCTTGGCGAGCTCGACGGCGATCAGCTTGTGGTAGGTTTGGAGAATCAACGGTAGGCGCGCAGGCGGGTTTTTCTCCAAATGCGAGAGCACGGCGGCAACCTGTTCGGCGGATACGCTTCCGCCCGAGAGGCTGAGCTGGACAAGCTTCTTGGCGTAAACGCGGATTTTAGCAGGGACGGCGGCCATGGGATAAAAACGGGAGCGGTTTAAACGCTGGTGAGCTCGCGAGTGGCGGTCTCGTTATATGAGGCGCGATCGGCGTCGGTGAGCTTCTTGGCCAACACGCGCTCGGTGGTGGCGACGACGAGGCGGGCGATCTCGACGCGGGCGTCGGCGAGCATTTTCTGATGCTCCAGCTGGATGGCCTGCTGGGCCTTGGTGATGAGACCGTTGGCGCGCTCGGTGGCAGCGGCAGCCTCGCGGTCGGCGAGCTCCTTGGCGGTCTTGCGAGCCTCATCAATGATCTTGTTGGCCTCGAGTTGGGCGGTCTTGAGCTGGGCGGCGGCGAGCTGCTGGGTCTCGGCGAGTTTGGCGGCGGTGGCGGCGGCGTTTTTAAGGCCGGCCTCGATCTGGATGTTGCGCTCGTCCATGGTGGCGAGCGTGGGCTTGATCGCAAAACGGTAGAGAACGTAAGCGAGAATCGTGAAACTCAGGAGCTGCATCCCGACGTTACGGGCATCGATGCCGAACTTCTCGACAAGCTCGTGGACAAGCCCGCCGGAAGCAGCGGCTTCGTGGGTGGGAGTGATGGCGGCCAAAAAGAGGGAAAGCATGACGGGCGGGCTGCGGGATGAGGGATCGAAACGGAAAAAAAGGGGGAAAGGCCTCGGGCGATTAATCGCCCGAGGCCGAAACCAAGCCAGTGATTACTTGGCGAGGAAGAGCGCGAGAAGACCGAGACCTTCGGCGAGCGCCATACCGAGGATGGACTGCACGAGGATTTTGCCTGACGCGGCGGGATTGCGTCCGACGGCCTCAGCGGCCTTGGTGCCGATCATACCGACGGCGATGGCGGCGGCGATGAGGCCGGCGGCGGAGGCGATGTTGCCGGTGACGCCGACAGACTTGGCGGCTTCGACGGCGACTTCAACGGAGGGAGCGGCTTGGGCTAGGATGTTGATCATGGATGTGGTGGGTGTTGTTGTTTTTGTTGTGCTAAACGTTCGCGTTTGATGTGGCACGTGGCCCGCGGGTGGCGTCCGGCAAAAGGATTTGGGAAATCAATGATGCGCCTTGGCGGCTGCGGCGGGAGCAGCATGACCGTGATCATCGCCGTGGGCGTGCTCGTCGTCATGGTGATCGTCGCCGTGGTTGCAGATCAGGCCGATATAAACGGCGCTCAGCAGGGTAAAGACGAGGCCCTGGACGAAGCCGACGAGGAGTTCCAAGAAATAGAACGGTGGCAGAAAGTGCATCGCGTGAAGAAGATTCTCGCCGCCAAACACATTGCCGAAAAGACGCATGGAGAGAGTCACCGGACGAATGAAAATTGAAACAACCTCGATCACGCCAACGACAATGAACCCCAGCGCGACCCCCCAATACATTGCAGGATGGAGTTCGGATTTATCGGCCTTGTTACCAAAAAGGTCCTTAAGGAGAAGCGACGGGCCGGCATAGCGCATCACGATGATTATCCATGCGCCGAAGGAAACGAGCGCGAGGGCGATGGTGCCATTCAGCTCCGACGTATGCGGACGTATCAAAGGAGTGGTGACGTGGAAATGGCCCGCCACTTCGTGGCCCCAACCGACCGTGCCAACAAACGGGAGCAAGCCGGACCAGTTGTGCAGCACGATAAAAACAAAGAGCGTCACCAACAACGGAAACGCCATCGGCATGGCCTTCTTGCCGACGATCGGCTGGTAAAGATCACGCAGAGCGGTGAGCGCCGACTCCAAAACTCCCTGCCCACGACCGGGAATGAGCTTGGGCTTCCCCACCGCAACCCTCACGCAGACGATGATGAGAAGGGTGATAAACCAGCTCGTGATGATCGAGTTCGTGACCGGAAGCCCAAAGAGGTGACTGCTCAGCGAGGGCGCTGCCTCGTGGCCACCTGCCGCACGCGCCACCGCGGCGAAGCCCGCGAGAAGCGGTAATGCAGCGAAGGTTTTGAGCGCGGAAGCCGAAATACGGGGGACCATGGAAAGAGGGGAAAAAGGTTGAGGTAGGTAAACCGCTGCAAGGTCGTCAACCCTTGAAGTGCGGGCTATAAACGCCCCTTAACTAAATAAGCAGCACCCTTGCTAACCCCTTTGAGAAACTTATCGCCGCAAAGCCGTGAAGGAGTGGTATCCAATTTCGGCCGCCCGTTCCTGAAACACCGAGGGCTGCTCGAAGGGCCAGGGGGCCTCATCCGCCCCTGCGATCCGCCAACCGGTATGGGCAAACACGATCTTTTGGGCGTATTCGAAATACTCGTGGTGGTCGGTGCGGAAGTGCAACGCCGAGCCCGGCTCGGTCAGTGGCAGGAGCTGATCCAGGAGACTGGATTGAAGCACGCGGTTTTTCCAGTGCCTGCGCTTCGGCCACGGGTCGGAAAACAGCAAAAAGATTCGCTCCAGCCGATGATCCCTCGGCAACGCATCCAAAAACAAGGTGGCCTCGGCCTGAACCCAGGCGACGTTGTCGAGCCGCGCGCGGCCCGTTTTACGCCCGGCTCGATAAATGCGATCCGCAATCAAATCAATACCAACGCAGAATTCGGTGGGATGCGCGGCCGCGTAAGCCGAGAGATAGTGCCCATGCCCGCAACCAATCTCGAGCGTGAGCTTGGCCATGCCTTCGAGGCGCGGCAAAAAATCCGCCCGGAGATCGGCGAGCCGTTGATCACAAAGTGAGTGATAGACATCGAGTGGCATGAATGAGACGCGGTGCAGGCGGCGAAAATGAGGGCGTGTTGCCCCGCAGGACACACTCCGCAGGACCTCTTGCGCCACTCAACCCTGAATTCCGCGCCGAGTGGGCGGCGGAAACACCCGCTGACGTTTATCTGCGCGGAATCTTGCAGCGATCACGCCTGCATCCGCGCCGGCAGGGTGAAGTAAAACGCCGTCCCCTCCCCCACCCGACTCTCCGCCCAAACCCGGCCACCGTGGAGCTGAACGATGTGCTTAACAATGCTGAGGCCGAGCCCCGTGCCGCCCTTTTCGCGCGAGCGGCCCTTATCCACCCGGTAAAAACGCTCGAAGATATGCGGCAGATCCTCGGCCGGAATGCCAGGGCCGTCATCCCGCAGGCAAAGCTCAATCGTATCAGCTGGGTGAATACGGGCCACCAGTTCGATGCGTGAACCGGGCGGGGTGTATTTCAGGGCGTTGCCCACGAGGTTTTCAAAGACCTGGCCGAGTTTGAGCGGATCGAGAAAGGCCGTGCCAAGCGCCGGGTCCACCTTCAACGAGAGGTGATGCCCGGCGGCGGCGGGCAGGGAGCGAAGCTCCTCCAGTGTGCCCGCTAGCAAAGCAGGCAGGTCGCAGCGTTCGCGGGCGAGGGCGTTCTGGCCTGATTCAAGGCGCGAGAGCGCGAGGAGATCTTCAAGCAGGGAATTCAACCGCTCGGTATGACGCTGAATGGTCCTTAAGAACTTCTCCCGATCCGATGCCGGCACCGAATCGTGCCCGTCAACCAAGGTCTCGACGTATCCCTTGATGACCGCGAGCGGGGTGCGGAGCTCATGGGATACATTCGCCACAAACTCCTTGCGCACGCTCTCCAGCCGCTTCTGCCGGGTAATGTCATGGAGCACGAAGAGCAGGCTCGGCGTCTTTCTCCCATTGAGCGGACTGATGGTGGAGCCGGTAACCTCCACCCAAGTGGAGCCGGTCGCGGCGATGAACTCGATTTCCTGCCGGGGCTGGGCCCGCCCCGACCGCACCGCTTCAACCAGGTTCAGGAACGCATCGCTGTGAAGTGTGAGCTCAAGTCGTTCGCCGAGGATGTTTCGCGCCTTTGGAAAAATCGCCTGCAGCGCCTTGTTGGCGAGAAGCACGTAATTGTTGGCATCAATAATCAGCACCGCTTCCTGGAGGGATCCAAGAGTTGCTTCAAGTTGCGCGAGCTGGCCGGTGTGCTGTTGATCCAGACGGTTCACATCTTCTATCAGGCGGGTGCCCGCCGCGCAGAGCTCATCCCAGTCTGCTCCGAGAGTTCCGGGAAGGCCGTCCCGCAATAGCGGTCTCCTGACCGTCAGCGCATCGCGCAAGGCCCGCACCGCCCGATAATGATCGCGCAAACGCAGGGCCAGGAAGCCGAGCATCGAAACGATTAGAATGAATACGGTGGTGAGCATGAACAGAACGGGCTTTGAATAACAGTCGCGTTGACCGATCCCTGCCTGCGGATTTCAGTTGCCTCGCGCAATCC
>JAIYBI010000081.1 GCA_027488595.1 Opitutaceae bacterium
ATAACCATGATATCCCGTCACTCCTCAATCCTCTCATTTTCACTGAAAATGGGGTTAATTTTAGCCGCCGTCATCCCCCTTTCGCTTTTCAGCGCCGAGCCTCTCCCCTACCAGAACCGCGCCCTGCCGGTCGAGAAGAGGGTGGCCGACTTGCTGGAGCGACTGACCCTGGAGGAGAAGATCGAGATGTGCGGCGGCGTGGACACCTGGTTTATCCGCGGCAACGAGCGACTCGGGTTGCCCCGCGTGGCCATGGCCGACGGCAGCACCACCGGCGTCAAAGGCTCGTTCGGCACCGGCACGGTCCTGCCATCCGCGCTCGCTTTGGCGGCCACGTGGGATCGTGGGATGGCGCGCGCGTTCGCCGAGGTTGAGGCCAACGACTGCCTCGCCGCAGGCTACCAGATTCTCCTAGGCCCGGCGGTGAACCTGGCGCGCAATCCCCTGCTCGGTCGAAATACCGAGTATTTTGGCGAAGACCCATTACTCAGCGGCACCATGGGTGTCGAGATCATCCGCGAGGTGCAGCGTCTCGGGATCATGGCTTGCGTGAAGCATTTCGTGGCCAACGAGCTTGAGCTCACGCGCACGTTCAGCGACTCGCGCGTGGACGAACGCACGCTCAGGGAGATTTACCTGCGGCCGTTTGAAATGGCAGTTCGCGAGGCGAAGGTCGGCTCGGTCATGGGTGCCTACAACCACGTCAACGGACAGCCCGCCTGCGTCAGTGAGGAAACCGGTCGCCGTATCCTGCGGGATGAATGGGGCTTTCAAGGCATCTTTCTTTCCGATTGGGGAGCCGGCGGAGGTCCGGCCGCCAGATGGGCCAACGGACCGCTCGACCTTGCGATGCCGCAAGGCCAGATGGACAAACCCAAGATCGTGATGCCCCTGATCGCCTCCGGCGCGATCAATCCGAAGGTCTATGATGACAAGCTCCGCAACATCCTGCGGACCTGCTTTGAATTCGGCTTTTACGACCGGCCTGCCAAGGACACATCGCGCACCTTCGGCAGCGAAAGCGGCGCCAAAACCGCGCTCGACGTCGCCCGCGCAGGCATCGTCCTCCTGAAGAACGAGGGTGCCCTCCTCCCCCTCAGCCAAGAGGTAAAATCGGTCGCCGTGCTGGGACCGCATAGCCAACCAGTCCGTCCAGGCGTGCCCTACGTCACCGGCCCTTCGGGCTCGTCCGCGCTGGACGCCACCAATCCCACCACGCTGCTCACGGGAATCACCGCTGCGGCAGGAAAAGGGGTCACGGTTTCCCATGTGCCCGACGAAGTGGAGATGCTCTACGACACCCAGGCTTACGAGCACGTGAACAAAGAAGGAACCGTGCAGCCGGGCTTGGTGGCCTCGTATTTCCTCAACGAATCCTGGAGCGGTGAACCAGCGCTCACTCGCGTTGAAAACGACCTGAGCTGTGGCCATGGCTGGCGCTATAAAAACTGGCTGCGCGAGTTGCGTCCTTTCAGCAAGCTGAGCGTCCGCTGGACCGGCCAGATCCGCGTTCCGAAGACGGGAGATTATCACTTTGTAAAGAAGTCGAACCTCGGCACGACCGTATGGCTGGGCGACGAGAAGATCCTCGACGACTGGGCCCCGTTTGAAAAAGAGCACTGGATGGTGGCTTCGCGCGGAACGGTGCGGCACCTCGAAGCCGGCACCGTGCTGCCGATCAAGATCGAATACCAAAGCGATGAACGCATCGCTCACATGCTCGGCTTCCAGTTTGGCTGGGGCACGCTTGATTTTGCGGCTTCCGCCCAGGCCGCCAAAGCGGCGGATGTCGCCGTGGTGGCCGTAGGCTACGAATACATGACCGAAGGCGAGGGCTTTGACCGCACCTTTGCACTGCCCTACGGCCAGGCGGAGTTGATCGAAGCGATCACCAAGGCCAACCCCAAGACCGTGGTCCTTCTCACCGGTGGCGGCGCCTGCGAAACCGCGTCTTGGATCGGACAGGTTCCCGCTCTGTTCCAAGCCTGGTATCTGGGCCAGAACGGAGCCACGGCCGTCGGCGAGATGCTCTTCGGCCAGACGAATCCCTCTGGCAAACTCCCGGTCACTTTCGATGCGCGCTGGGAGGACAATCCCAGCAGCGCCTCGTTCCATGCCGACTGGTCCAAGCCCCAGAAACCGATCGAATACAAGGAGGGTTTGCTCATGGGCTATCGCGGCTACGACGCGGCGGGCCGCGCGCCGTTGTTTCCGTTCGGCCACGGTCTGAGCTACACCACGTTCCAGTATTCGGACTTGGCGCTGACCAAAACCAAGGAGGGCGATTTCCAAATCTCCGTAAAGGTCCGCAATACCGGGGAACGGGCCGGGGCCGAAGTCGTGCAGCTTTACGTCGGCCAGCAAAACCCGTCCGTGCAACGTCCTATACGCGAACTCAAAGGGTTTGACCGGACCCAGCTTCAACCCGGGCAGCAAACCGAGCTCACCTTCACCGTGCGTCTTCAGGATCTCAAGGTGTTCGATCCTGCCACCCGGTCATGGATGCTGCCCAAAGGCGACTACGAGTTTTCGGTCGGTGCCTCCTCGCGAGATCTTCGCCTGAAGACGATCGCGGCAGCACTCTAAGGCTAAAAGCTCATGACCACTGCCTCCATCTGCAGGGGAGCACTGCTCCTCGCCGCCCTGCTGCCGGCGGTCTGGGTGAATGCTCAGTCTCTGCCGTATAAGGACCGCAACCTGTCGCTCGACGCGCGCGTGCAAGACCTGCTCGCGCGCATGACGGTCGAAGAGAAAATCGGTCAGCTCCAGGCCCAGTTCATCAACGACAAGACGAAACTCGACAGCAAGAAACAGCCTCGTGACCCCAACGTGGGCTTCATCGTGAACTACGCCCGCGCCGCGCCCAACAAGCCCGGCGAGATCGCGGTGCAAAACAACGCCGAGCAGGAGCGCACTATGTCCGGCCACCGTCTCGGCA
>JAIYBI010000501.1 GCA_027488595.1 Opitutaceae bacterium
ACTCGTGGGCTTCCCCAACGCCGGCAAATCCTCCCTCACCCGCAAGATCACCAAGGCCCGCCCCAAGGCCGCCGCCTATCCATTCACCACCCTGCATCCGCAGATCGGCGTCATCGAATTTCCCGAAACCTACGACCGCCTTCTGCTCGCCGACGTGCCCGGCCTCATCGCCGGCGCGAGTGAGAATCGCGGCCTCGGCCACCGCTTCCTGCGGCACATCGAGCGCTGCACCCTGCTCATGTTTCTCCTTGATATGGCGGGCACGGATGACCGCGACCCGCGCGAGGACTACGCCACCTTGCTCGCCGAGCTGAAGGCCTACGACCCCAAGTTGCTCAAAAAGCCCCGCGTCGTCGTGGCCAACAAAGTGGACCTGCCTGCCGCCAAGAAAAACCTCACCGCGTTTAAGAAAAAGTATAAGGTGGATATCTTGAAAATCTCCTGCCTCGACGGCACCGGACTGGCGGAACTTCAGCAGGCCTTGCGCGACCGCGTGATCGCCCACGGCGGCAAGCCTCGCGTCATGTCCCGCCCTCGCCTCGGGCCCTGACCCGGGTTGCGCTTTGCCTCTTCCCGCTTAAATCTATCGCAGTCTCTCATTTCACTTCTCCGCTCATGGCCGCTCCTGCTCACGCTCCAACCACTGCTGAAGTTCGCTCCATTTTGATGCGGGCCAACCGCCTGCTCGGCGCCAGTCTCGTTGATGCCAATCTGATCACCGTGGATCAGCTCGAGAGCGCCAACGAGAAGCTCCTGGAACTCATCGCCTCCGCGCAGCCGCGCCAGTGCACTCTGCTGGGCGTGCTCGCCTACGACCTCAAAGTCCTCACCGAGCGAGATGTGCTGCAATACTGCATGGACGAGCACCACATCGGCCTCATTGACCTGCGGGTTTACGAGGGTGCCGATGATTTGCGCACGAGCGTCAACCAGCCCGCGTGCTGGGCCACTTGGACCCTGCCCTTTGACCGCGAGGAGGACTTTACCCTCATCGCCACCGCTTACTACCTGAGCCCAGCCGTGCGTGCGTTTTGGGAGAAGCAGTTTCCCGGACCGATTCTCTGGTATGGCACCACTCTCGAAGCCATCGCCGAGGCTCTGGAGCGTCTTCCTGCTCCCAGGAATTGATCGCCCGCCGCATCCGCCCGCAACCAAAGCCCGCCTTTCCCTTTTCCTCCGATGCCACTCGGCAAACTTCAAACTCAGCTCGTTCAGCAACTTCAGCTCCAAGGGCGGCTCAACGGCGAGCAGTTCCAAACCATCACCCAGCGACCGGACGACATCTCCGGCGACGCGCTCGACAAGCTCCTGCAGGAGACATACTCGATCACGTCTTCGCAGCTCCTCGTGGCCAAGGCCCGCGCCTATAACCTCGCGCCGTTTTTCCCCTCGCGCTTCCGCCTGAGTTCGTCCGCCTTCGAGCGCCTGACCTTGGAGTTTTGCCAGCAAAACCTGTGTCTTCCGGTCGGGTTCGCCGGCGATTTTCTTCTCCTCGCCGTCGCCAGCGCTTTCGAAATCTCGGTGGTCTCCAAGGCCGTCGAGATGTCCGGGAAACGGGTCATCCGCTTGCTCGCGCGCGAGAGCGAGCTTCGCGACAAGCTCTTCAAGGACCAGTCGCAGTCCACCAACTTTGACGATGTGGTTTCCCAGATCGGCACCGAGTTCGCCACTGATGAGTCCGACGGCAAAGAGGAGAACGTCACCGAGGATTCCGCCCCGATCGTCCAGCTCGCAAACCGTATCATTGAGGACGGCTACTACTCGGGCACGTCCGATATCCACATCGAGCCGTGGGAAAAACACATCATCGTCCGCTACCGCATTGACGGCGTTTGCCAGGAAAAGCTTCGCCTCCCGTTCAAGGTCGGCCCCGCGCTCGTCGCCCGCCTCAAGATCATGTGCAACCTCGACATCGCCGAGCGGCGCCTGCCGCAGGACGGTCGTATCGTTTTCAAGCAGTTCACCAAAAAATCCATTGATATTGACCTTCGTGTCTCCACCGCGCCGTTGAACTACGGCGAGGGCATGGTGATGCGTATCCTGGACAAGCAGAAGTCCACCCTGCCGTTGCCCGCGCTGGGCTTCTCCGAGGAGAATCTCGCCAAATACCGCGAGTGCATCCGCCAGCCCTATGGCATGATCCTGCACTGCGGCCCCACCGGCTCGGGCAAGTCCATGACGCTCTACTCGGCGCTCGGCGAAATCAACTCGCCCGAGATCGTCATCCGCACCGCCGAGGACCCGATCGAATACACCCTGGCAGGCATCAACCAGATGCAGATGCACCGCCAGATCGGGCTTACCTTCGCCAGCGCCCTGCGCGCCTACCTGCGCCAGGACCCCGACGTCATTCTCGTGGGTGAAATTCGCGACAAGGAAACCGCCGGCATCGCGGTCGAGGCCGCGCTCACCGGTCACTTGCTCATCTCGACGCTGCACACCAACGACGCCCCCAGCACCATCGCTCGTCTGACCGACATGGGCATCGAGCCGTTCATGATCAGCTCATCGCTGCTTTGCGTCTGCGCCCAGCGTCTCATGCGCCGCGTCTGCAAAACCTGCCGCGTGCAATACGAGCCTGAGGGTCGCGAGAAGGAAATCATGCAGACCGCGATCGGCTGGTCCGGCCCGATCTACAAGGCGAAGGTCAAGGGCTGCATGAAATGCGGCGGCTCAGGTTACAAGGGGCGCGTGGGTATCCACGAACTCATGGTCACCAATAACGAGCTGATTGAAGCCATCAACAAGGGCGTGGAAACCGCCGAGCTGAAGAAGATCGCGATGCGCGGCGGCATGAAGTCCCTTCACCAAGACAGCCTTCTCAAGGTCAAGGAAGGCCTTACCACGATCGAAGAGGCTGTCTCGACCGTGCCGGTGGACCTGACCTGAGCGGAGTTTGGAGGGCAGGGTCCCTCAGGCGGGATCGGGCTGGCCGTCGCCGCGCCCCGCGGGAATTCACCACTCCGACGCGGCGCGCCCAGCGGTCACGCCCTACCCCGGCCGTCATTCCTGCATGTCGTGCGGGCACAAAAAAAGGCAGTCCGGCCACGAAGGGCCGGACTGCCGGGAGATTGGGCGCAGAAGCGCGGGAGCGAAATCGCGTGCTTTAGACGTCGGGCTTGGTCTTGCGCATACCCATGATGCGCTCGCCTTCCTTCCACTGGCCGCGTTTTTTGAGAATGGCGACGCGTTCGAAACGCTTCAGGACATTACGTTTGATGACGATGCCTTTGGCACCTTGGAGACTGTTGTGTTGGGACATGGCGGGAAATGGGCAGGCAGGTTGAAACGGATTAAAGGTTAAGTGAGCTACGGACCGGAAGGACGCGTGACAAGTATTTTTCTCTCCTCAAATCGCGGAGAGGCGAAAAAAGGCCGGGCGCGCGGGCGACCGGCCTCGAAACAGGGCTCCAGTAAGCCGGACCGCCCGGCTCGGCTTAGCCTTAGCGGACGACGCGGGCGCCGCCGCCGCCGATGGTCTTTTCGACCTCCTTGCGGGTGGCCATCGAGGTGTCGCCGGGGGTGGTCGAGGCGAGCGCGCCGTGGGCGGCACCGTATTCGACCGCCTTTTGGGCGTCGTTGAACTCCAGGAAACCGAACTGCACGCCGGACGCGAAGGAGTCGCCGCCGCCGACGCGGTCGAGGATCTCGAGGCCGGGATACTGCCGGCTCTCGTGGAACTTGCCATCGTGCCAGAGGATGGCGGACCAGTCGTTCTTGGTGGCGGTGATGACGTGGCGGAGGGTGGTGGCGGCGACCTTGAAGTTGGGGAACTCCTTCACGGCGGTCTCGATCATGGCCTTGAAGGCGTCGAGCTCGATGTGACCGAGCGTCTCCTGGCCTTTGACCTGGAAACCGAGCGAGGCGGTGAAGTCCTCCTCGTTGCCGATCATCACGTCCACGTATTTGGCGATCTCGCGGTTGACCTCCTGGGCCTTTTTGAGGCCGCCGATGGTTTTCCAGAGCGAGGGGCGGTAGTTGAGATCGTAGGACACGATGACGCCGTGTTTTTTGGCGGCCTTCACGGCCTCGATCGTCACCTCGGCGGTGGATTCGGAGAGGGCGGCGAAGATGCCGCCGGTGTGAAACCAACGGGAGCCGAGCTTGCCGAAGATGTTGTCCCAATCGAAATCGCCGGGCTTGAGCTGGGAGGTGGCGGTGTTGCCGCGGTCGGGCACGCCCACGGCACCGCGAATGCCGAAGCCGCGCTCGGTGAAGTTGAGGCCGTTGCGCACGGTGCGGCCGATGCCGTCGTCCTCGCGCCACTTGATGAAATCGGTGGCGACGCCGCCCTGCATGATGAAGTCCTCGACGAGGTGGCCGACCTCGTTGTCCACGAACGCGGTGCAGACGGCGGTTTTGAGGCCGAAGCATTTGCGGAGGCCGCGGGAGGTGTTGTATTCGCCGCCGCCTTCCCAAGCGGTGAAGGAACGGGCGGTGCGCACGCGGCCCTCGCCGGGATCGAGACGGAGCATGACTTCGCCGAGAGAGATTTGGTCGAAGACGGTGGATTTGGCGGGTTTGATGGTGAGGCTCATGGGTGGGAGAGATTAAGGTGAAAAGAATTAGGCTAAGGGACGGGGCGCTGGAGCGGAAGAGCGGGGTTGGGGTTGAGGGAGACGAGCCCGACTCGGGCTAGCACGGAAACGACGATTAAAAGATGGGCGCGTGCTGGCAACGAAACGGCCTCTGCAAACGTGTGCAGGGGAGATCAGGGTATCGCGGGCTGTCGGGCAGTCCGGCTCAATCGGTGCTCCGCTCCCAAAAAGAGAACGGGAACGACTGCGAGCGGACGCGGCGACAAGGATATGGATTTCGTGATGAAAAAATACGCCGCCTACGCGGAGCGGACGGATTATTGAGGGGCTTTCGATCCGCGACTACTGGCAACGCTCGCTTTGGCTCGCTGCCGCCGCAGCGCGCATTTACGAAGGTAGATTAACGCGGTCGCCGAATTGCCACAAAAACCATCCTAAGGTCCTTTGGCGAAGCCGGGTCTTCCGTGCGCCTATGGACGCTTAAGGTGCTACCAGCGCGGCTCGTTTGCCGTGTTTTTCGTGGCCCAAAGGTGTGGTCTGGAGCGTTTCTCGACGTTCTCCCCGGCCCGGACATCAGCCCGGAAGACCTGTGACTTTCCATCAATAAGATGTGGCAAATCTCCGGATAGATCCGAAAGATCGTGATGAACATCCAAGTGCCGTTTCTGGCGCCCCCGGTCACCTTCAGGCCCGGGCTGTTTGTGAAAAGTTAACATTTCAGACCTTAGGGCTTTCCAATCGATCGGCGTTCAGATCATAAACGCCATCGCATGGCCACTCACGCCAGTTTTCCGGTTTGCCACCCCGCCCGACCTAAACGGATTGGCTTCGGAAACAGTCGGTTTAAAAATCCGGGATTTATCACCCCAGATGCAACACCTCGGGATTTGATCAAGGGATACCTGTCCGCTGGACCGCGTTCCCGACTTCATTGAATCAGAAAATCAACATTTCCCGGCGTTACCCCTTTCTCCGGATGGCGCACCGCAACGCGAGGCCCTCTCAGTGACCGTAACACTGAGTGCAGTTTCCCGGCGGTAACCCAGCCACTACCTTGTTCCCCCACTCATTCACCTGATTTTATGTTCACTCTATCCCGCTTCCTCGCCGTTCTGACCGCCGTATTCACCCTCCTCGCCAGCCACGCTCAGGCGCAGGTGACCTGGACGTCCCAAACCTCCCCTGCCACGGATCAGCTCCGGGATGTGTGGGCAGCGGATGCTTCAAACATCTGGATCGTTGGCAATGGCGGTAACATCTTGAAGGGCGATGGTAGCGGCACCTGGACGGCCCAGACTTCAGGTGTCACCGATTTTCTCATCGGACTTTCGGGCACCAGCGCGACGAACGTCTGGGCCGTCGGTGGCAGCGGGCGCATCCTGAACTGGAATGGCACGGCTTGGGCCACTCAGGCTTCCGGCACCACCTTCGCCCTCTTCAGTGTGTGGGCCAGCAGTCCCACCAATGCTTGGGCCGCAGGCGAATCCGGAGTGTTTACCCGCTGGAACGGCACCACCTGGACCAGTGGTTTTGTGGGGACAAACATCACCTTCAGCGGAATGTGGGGCAGCGCAGCCAATGATATCTGGATGGTCGGCACCCGCGCATCGGGCGGAGCCGGAGCGATTTATCGATACAACGGCACCTCTTGGGCGGAGGACACCAGCATAGGAACCGTCGCCGGGCTCAACGATGTTTGGGGAACGGACGCCAACAACGTCTGGGCGGTCGGCAGGAGCGGCCTCATTATGCGTTGGGATGG
>JAIYBI010000476.1 GCA_027488595.1 Opitutaceae bacterium
GATATCGGTAACGGCGGCTTCGGCCAGACCACCAACTGGAACAGCACCACCGTGCTCAGCGAGCCCTTCTTCCTGCCCCGCCAGCACGCGCCCTTCCGCGCCGTCAGCGACGCGAACATCCTCAGCGGCCGCATCCCCGACGAGTTCACCAACCGCCGCCTGGTCGGCCGCAGCGCCTGGAACACCGAGTGGAAGCTTGTCATCCCGGCCAACACCCTGCTCGCCGACCCAATCGCCGGCCGCGAGCGCTTCATCGCCAGCGTGAAGGACATCAAGCTCTTCCTCCGCACCTACTCGAACGCAGGAAACTAAAGGTTCGAGACGCCGTAAAGTAGCGCAGGCTTCCAGCCTGCACCCTCTGTTGATTGCAGGCAGGAAGCCTGCGCTACTCCCCAGCCAATGCTCCCTCTGACCGTCACCACCTGCCGCCTTCTCGCCCTCGCGGCAGCGCTGGCCCTGGGCACTGCCGCCGCGATCTACCTCGCCCGCCCCAAGGCCCCCGCGCCAGCCAAGCCCGCTCCTTCTGCCCTGCTGGAGACGCCACTAACCCCGCCTTCCCCGGTCAACGTGCCTAAAGTCACGTCGCCGAATCCCGCCGCGCCACCGCCTCCGCTCCCCGCGGACCTCGCGCCGCTTCAGGAAAAAACCACCTACCGCGCCGACACTGCCGCCACCGAGGTTTTTCGCCGCGCCTTCTGGCGCGAGCCCGCGCCCGCCGACCGCATCCTCCAAGCCGAACGCCGCGAATGGGTGGGCGAGCGCGACGGCGTGCGCCGCTGGCAATGGTTCATCATCCTCGATCCCGGTCCCGACCTCGCCGCCTGGCTGCGTGAGAAGAATCCTTTCGGCCTCGCGCCCGCCGCGCCCGCCGACCTGCGCCTCGATGCCGCGAGCCAGCCCGCTTGGTTCCCCGCCGAAGTGGCCGCCCTGCCCGAGGTCGATTGTTTCCAATCCTCCGACGGCGCGATGGTGTTGCTGCGCGAAAAAGCCGGCGGACGTCTTTACGTCAGTGATCGCGGCCACGGCTTCGCCGCCGCGCCCCCGCCCTCTGTGCCGGTATCGAACGGCCCGGGCCTGATCCCAGGCCGGGAGCAACCGCTCCGCATCCCCGGAGACGTCCGCCGCGAAAATCCGTAACGAAAAAGGGCGGGCCCGGCGGGCCCGCCCTTTTGTTGCTCGATGGAGACAGGCCCTACGCTTTGGCCAGAGTCTCCGAGACGGAATTACAAGCCGCTCGTCTGCACTCGCACGCGCCCGAAGCGGGCGGCACTGATGACGGGGTCTGTCACCGAAACGCGTTCCCAGTTGGCATCGATCGAGGTGACTGACGCGCCGGTGAGGTTGAGCGTTTGCCAGGCGGTGGTGAGGTCGTCGGTGGTCTCGACCGTGTAGGTGAGGCCGGGATTGTTCACGGCCTTCAAGCGCACGAAGGTGACGACGAGGCGGCCCGAGCCGTCCACGGTGATGAGCGGAAGGCCGGCGGTGCCGTTGGCGGTGAGGGTGGAGGTGTTCGCGGTGGCAAGAGCGCCGGCGTTCGGGGCCATGTTGAAGGCGAATTTAAGCAGGTTGGCCACGCCGTCACCGGAGGGATTGGCGAGGTCCTGCGAGCCGTTCGCAGCGAGGCCTTGCAAGGTGCGCCAGCTGGCGAGAGCCGAGGGCAGGACGGTGTAGCTGGCCGAGGTCACGGACGAGGGCAACCAGCCGCCGCCGGTGGCGATGACGCGCACGACAGCGCTGGTGTTGAGCGTGAAGGGGCCGGTGTAGACGGTGCCCACGGTGTCCGAGGGCGTGTCGCCGTTGATGGTGTAACGCAGGGTGGCGCCGGCGGCGTTGTTGGCGAGAGTGACGTTGACGAGACCAGGGTAGCTGCCCGCCGCGGGTGTGAAGGTGGGGGAGGGGGCGGCGGTGGGGATTTCTTCGAGGGTCGCGCCGTTGAGGTAGGAGTCGCGGTTGATGCCCGGGACGGCGACGACGTCGGTGACACCGTCGAGCACCACGTTCAAAATGCTGCTGGAGGCAGTAAACTCGTGCACGATCGCAGAGCCTGCGGTGGCGGGGACGACGGAGCCTTGGGCGTCCGAGGGTGCGAAGTCGTTTAGCAGAAGGGCGCCGTTCACGCGCACATCGAAGCGGCGGCCGGCGGCGCCCGCCTCGCCGAAGAGGAGCTGCAGCTTGTAGTTGCGGCCCACTACGAGGTTGGCGAGCGCAGCTTTGAACTTTCTGGCCTCGGGGTCGACGGAGAGGGAGTTGGCCCAGCGGATGGACTGATAGACGGTTTCCAACACATTGTCTCCGGTGGTGGAGCCGAAGTTCAGGTTGGTGAATACATTCACAAAATCGGTCGCGCCGATGGTGATGCCGGGTGCGTTGTCGGCGGTGAAGGTGGCGTCGCCTGCCTGGCCGGCCGCGCCGGTCGTGCCGACGTTGAAGGCGTAGAGGAAGTTGCCGGTGAGATCGAGGCCGCGGGCGGGGCCGAAGCGGAAGACGCGTTCGATGCGGGTCGTGCCGGGCACGCCGACGGCGGAGGCGGGGTTGGTGCCGTTGAGGAATTCGGTGGCGTCGTTGAAGCCGTCGCTGTCGGTGTCGAGCAGGAGGGGGTTGGAGCCAATGGTCGCCTCCACTTCGCTGGTCACGAGGTCGCCGTCCGGGTCGTTGTTGCCAATGACGTCCTGGTAGATGTCGCCCACACGGATTTCGTCCACGGTGCAGCCGGTGCTGCCCTGAAAGGCGATACGGTCGAGCGACGCCAAGGAAAAGCTGTTGCTGAAGTTTGGCGAGCCGAGGGGCTGGCTCAGGTTGGGGTCCAGATAGACGTTGATGGTTCCCGAGCTTAGTCCGGAGTAATCCAAGTGCAGCAAAAGCAGCCGGGTCCGGCCGACCTGCTGGTCGCTTAACACCGGATCGTTTACGCCGATTGCAAATTGGGAGGTGGGGCCGATGGTCAGTCGTGCGAAAGCGCCGCTGTTGCCCAACCTGATTCCGCCTGTGCCGGGTGCGGACGAGATGCCAGACGATCCGGAGCCTATCACCACATTGGTGTCCCCATTGTCCGCCGAATCGCGCCGGTAGAGTAGGGCCACCCAGGTATCGGTGCCGGAGCGGTCGGCGAACGTGCGATACGTCGTGGTGTGACTGGCGCTGCCGATGGACGCGGCCCCGGCCGTGCCGGCCGGCAGGTTGGGCCAGGTCAGGCCGGTGCCGGTGGCGTTGAC
>JAIYBI010000020.1 GCA_027488595.1 Opitutaceae bacterium
GTGGTTGTGCCGCGCCTCAGTTCCGGCCTTGCCTACCGGTTGGAAAGCTCCGCGACCGCCGTTAACCTGCGCGTGGTCGGCACCAGTTTCGACGCCGTCCTCTACCGGGCAGGCCTCCTCTCGGCCTCCGCCAGCGTATCGGCGGCGCAGGTCACCGCCGACAGCGACGGCGATGGCTTGCCCGATCTGCTCGACTACGCGCTCGGCGGGTCGTTGACCGCGCCCGATGCCGCTCCGGCTCCCGACGTGGCGGAAGGGCAATTGCGGCTCACTTTTACCCGCGACACCCGGGTGCCCGACGTCACGCTCCAAGTCGAGGCGACCTCGACTCTCGATACCGGACCTTGGACGGTGATTGCGGAGAACGTCCGAGGCGCCGGCTGGACCGGTTCCGCGCTGGCGTCCGAAACCACGACCGGGGATGTTAACCGGAAACAGGTGACGGTCACCGATCCCGGCACCGGCCCCCGCCGCTTTCTCCGCCTGCGAGCGGTTTACCAGCCTTGAATCTCTTTTTCCTCCCCACAAAAAACATGAACCACCTGCTCCATCGCTCCTCGCTCGCCCTTGTCGCGTGCTTCGCCGCCGTGCCGCTTATGCCGCTGCACGCCGCTCCACCCAAATCTGCCGCCTTCGTTTTCGTAGGTGATGGCCAGCCAGGCACGCCCGCCTCGGATCCGCTGGATCCGGCGTCATGGAGCGGGGGCTTGTTGCCGACCGAGACAGACGACGTGGTCGTCAACGATCTCTTCCACCACAAGGGACCCGCCGGGTTGGTTCGCATGAAATCGCTCAGAAACGAACCCGGGGCCCACGCCTATTTCCAGCGAGCCTCTTTGTCCGTCGCCGGGGATGTCACTTTGGATTCCACCCTGGAGTTTCAAAGGGGGGAGGCGACCCTGACGGTGGGCGGCTCTTTGTTTCTGGAAAAAGGGGACCTCTCCTTTGTCGAAGGTCTCGCCAAGGGCAAGAAGGGCGAACCCGCACCGCGCTTTACGGCCAAGTCGCTCGACGTGGGCCCGGACGGCCGTCTTCGCCTGCGCTGGTTCAAGGACGTGCCGGAGGGTTTTCCCGGCAACTCCGTCCCGTATATCCGCCTCTCCGGCGACGCGATTTTTGCGTCCGGCAGCTTGCTGCGAATCCAGTTTGAAAACGTTGAAAACGCGGGCGGCCTTTACCCTGGGGAATACCTTTTGCTGACTGCCGGCGGCGCCGTCAAAGGGTCGTTGCCCAAGCTCGAAATCGTGGGAGCACCCGACGGGGATAAACTGAAGTCCGAACTCAAGTTCTCCCCGGACAAGCGCAAGCTCATGCTCGTGGTCACGGCCGTAAGATAAGGGACTTTAAAAATGAAAAGGACACTCTTATCGGCACGCTTGGTCCTGGCGGGAATCGCTTCCTTGCTGCTTTGCGGTTGCATCCACGAGTCGTCCAGCGGGACCGCTGCAACGCCCGTGCGTCCCGGCCTGGAGGTGCGGGACGGGCGATTCTTTTTAAACGGGAATCCCTACCGCGGCGTCGGCGTGAACTACTACGACCTGTTCACCCGGCTAGCGGCCAAGCCCGGTGAAGAGTCTTCGCTTAGCGGACTGGCCGAGTTGGGGCGAGCCGGCGTGCCCTTTGTTCGCTTCAACGCCGGCGCTTTCTCCGCGAAGGAATGGGAGCGCTACCTCCGCGACCCGGCGGTGCATTGGGCCGCGATGGACCGCGTGGTGCGCGCGGCCGAACAGAACAGGGTGGGGTTGATCCCGTCGTTTTTCTGGACCAAGCATATGGCCACATCCCTGGGGGAACGCGCGTCCGACTGGGGACGGGTGGACAGCCGCACGCTCGCCGCGATGCGCGCCTACACGACCGCGCTGGTGACACGTTACCGCGCTTCGCGAGCGATCTGGGCGTGGGAGTTCGGCAATGAGTGGAATCTCGGCGCCGACTTGCCCAACGCGGTGGATTTTCGCCCGAAGGGCGGGGATGAACGCGACGACCTGAAGAGCGGCCAGCTCGCCGTGGCGTTGACGGAGTTCGCGGCCGCGGTGCGCGCCGTCGATCCCCGACGGCCGCTGCTCACCGGCCACTCCCATCCGCGCTTCGCCGCCTGGAACAACACGAACAACAAATCGTGGAAAGCCGACACGTTCGAGCAGTGGCGCGAGATTATCGCCCGAGAGAATCCGATCCCCTACGACACGGTCGGCATCCATATCTACGCCGACACCGGCGCCACCGAGGCATGCGGACGCTGGTCCACCGGCTGGCTCGACTACCTGGGCAAACTCCGCGCTTACGCGACCGAGACTCGCCGCCCGCTCTTCGTCGGCGAGTTTGGTCTGGCCGAAAGTAAAACGCTTACGCCGGAGCAAGTGAAAACGCGTTACCGCGAAATCCTGACCGCCATGGAAGCGACGGGCGTGGATCTGGCCGCTGTGTGGGTCTTTGACTTGCCCAACCAGGAAGGCACCTGGAGCGTCACCTTCGGCAATTCGCGCGCCTACATGCTGCAGGACGTAATCGAGGCCCATCGTCGCTGGACTCTCCGCTAAAAACCGTAAACCCGACCGGCGCTCGGGCTTTTTCCCTTTATGTTTCGCATCGCTTTCACAGCCGCCCTGCTTGCCTTGCTCCCCTGGCTCCACGCGGAGCCGGAGCCGCTCTGGCCGGCCGGCGCACCCGGCGCGAAGGGCACCGCGCCTGCGGATATCCCCACCCTGACGTTCTACGCGCCCGCCGAGGGCAAGGCCAACGGTGCCACGATCCTCGTCCTTCCGGGGGGCGGCTACGCCCGCCTAGCGCGGCACGAGGGCGAAGGTTACGCGCGGTGGTTTGCCAACAACGGCTTTGCGGCCTACGTGCTCGCCTACCGCCTCGGTGGTGCCGCGGGTTACCGGCATCCGGCGATGTGGGACGACGCCTCCCGTGCGCTCCGTCAAGTCCGTGCGATCGCGCGGTCCCAAGGTCGCGATCCGGCGAAGGTCGGCGTGATCGGCTCCTCGGCGGGCGGGCACCTCGCTGCGACTTTGCTCACCGGTTTTGACGCCGGCCGACCGGAGTCCGCCGACCCGGTCGAGCGCGAGAGTTCCCGGCCCGACTTCGGGGTGCTTTGCTACCCCGTGATCAGTTTGGTCGCACCGCACGGCCATATGGGCTCGCGCAACAACCTCCTTGGCCCCGCGCCCGTCGCGGGTCTTGCGGAGTCGCTTTCGGCAGAGAGCCGCGTGACGGCGGATACCCCGCCCTGTTTTGTCTGGCACGCCACCGACGACAAAACCGTGCCGGTGGAAAACGCATTGTTGTTTGCCGGCGCGCTGCGCCGGGCGGGAGTTCCCTTCGAGCTCCACCTCTTTGAGCGGGGCGGGCACGGGGCGGGCTTGCCGGCGACCAACAAGAATGCGCCACCTTGGGATTCGCTCCTGCTTCGCTGGTTGGCGCAACACGCGGTAATTCCTGCGCAGTAGCCAAATGCTACTCGTGGTGAAGAAATACTTGACAATTTGGAACAATATGAAACATTTAATTCATTTCCCGCATTACCCACATGAAATCTAACTCCCGCGCTTACCGGAACAAGGGCTTTACGTTGATCGAGTTGCTGACGGTGATCGCGATTATCGGCATCCTTGCCGCCATTTTGATTCCTGTGGTCGGGCGGGTGCGGGAAACCGGCCGCTCCGCCAAATGCACGGGCAACCTGCGCACGCTTGCCACCGCCTTGGTTCTCGCCGCGCAGGACAACCGGGGCCTGTTCCCGATGGCGGTCGACGACAGCAAATCCATCACCGATCCGGACCGCGATTGGATGAACCA
>JAIYBI010000249.1 GCA_027488595.1 Opitutaceae bacterium
AATAATGGTATTTGTCCGTGATGCCGCCTTTGGCCGGCCCGGCGGTGAAACGGATCGACTCCTTCGGCCCGAGCGTCTCCCCCGGCGTGTTGCCCGACGGCATGAAATGGGTGCGGGCGGCATCCACCGAGATGGTATCAAAAAGCGCGTCGGCGACGCGCAGCACGTAGCGCGATTGCCCGAAGCCTGCCGCCGGATAGTCGGCGCGATGCCGATAGACGGCAAACATCCGCAATCCGGACTCACCCGGCCGGAGCACGTAGTGCAGCGCGACATCCAAGGCCGGGCCGGAGTTGGGTTCAGTCGAGCGCGACCACGGCTGGGTAAACGCGATCTCGGCGCGACCGTCGGGCGACACCGACGGATCGGCGGACACCGTCAGCGACGCGGCCGAGAGGCGGCGCTGGCGCCCGTCCTGCCAATCGAGGTAAGCGGGAGCCGAGAGCAATTCGCGATCCTTAAGCCGGAACGAAAGCAAGTTGCCGGTGCGAAGCTCGATCTCGGCGGTGACGACTTCGTTCGCCAACACGATGCGATCCCCCCGCTCGATAAGCGTGACCGGTGCGCTCGCCAAAGCGGCGCGCTGAACAAGGACGCCGATCAACGCGCAGCACATTAAAAACCAGAATCGGGGCATGACCGGCCACAATGGGTTTCCGGCTCGCGACGTCGAGCCACGGGGACACCGGACAGTAAACCCGCACCCCGGCCCAGCCTACGCCTGCCGTGTGCGCTGCCGCGCCGCTAATGCGCGTTTTCGTCAATAGCATGCTCGTTACTGTCCCATCGCAATCACTGCGGATTTGTTACACTCGCCCTCCATGACCCCTAAAAAAAGATACGCCCTGGTCGGCACCGGCAGTCGTTCCCGCATGTATCGCGACGCCCTGCTCAACACCTACTCGGATACCTCCGAGCTCGTCGCCATCTGCGATTCCAATCCCGTGCGCATGGCCGTCTGGCAGGCCGACCTCGGCCTCACCCTCCCGGCCTACCCGCCCGCCGGTTTCGAGGAAATGCTGGGCAGGCACCGCATTGATGCCGTCATCGTCACGACGATTGACCGCACCCACCACGACTACATTTGCCGCGCGATGGATGCGGGGTGCGATGTCATCACCGAAAAGCCTCTCACCGTGGACGCCGCTAAATGTCGCCAAATTCTGGATACCCAAAACCGCACCGGCAAAAAGCTCACCGTTACCTTCAACTACCGCTACGCGCCGCGTAACTCGAAGGTGAAGGAGTTGCTCCAGTCCGGCATCATCGGCACCGTAACCTCGGTTCACTTCGAGTGGATGCTCGATACCCAGCATGGCGCCGACTACTTCCGTCGCTGGCATCGCGATAAACGTAACAGCGGGGGCCTCATGGTGCATAAATCCACCCACCACTTCGATCTCGTGAACTGGTGGTTATCGAGCCGCCCCGAGACCGTCATGGCGATGGGCGACCTCCGTTTTTACGGCCGGGAAAACGCCGAGGCGCGAGGCGAGCCCCGCGCCTACGTCCGCGGCACCGGCGACGCCCGCGCCGCCGGTGATCCTTTCGCGCTGGATATGAACAAGGAGCCCGATTTGAAGCGCATGTATCTCGATTGCGAATCGGCCGACGGCTACATCCGCGATCAAAACGTATTCGGCGACGGCATCTCCATCGAGGACGAGGTCGGTGTCATGGTGCGTTACCAAAATCGCGCGGTCATGACTTACCACCTCTGCGCATTCGCGCCCTGGGAAGGCTACCGCGTGAATTTCACCGGCACGAAAGGCCGCCTGGAGTTCGAGGTCGTCGAAAAGGCCTACGTCAGCGGTGGCGAGGGCGACCACAACCTTGCCAAAAACATCCTCGGCGCGGCACCCCAGGATGTCGTCGAGCCCACCAGCCTGGTTTTCCGCCCCCACTGGGGACCGCCGCAGACCATCGCTATCCCCGAGACAAACCAAGGCGGGCACGGCGGCGCCGATACTATCATGCTGGAGGATATCTTCGGTTCGAAACCCGCGCACGATCCGCTCGCACGGGCGGCCTCCCACGAGTCCGGCGCCTTGTCCATTATGACGGGTATCGCCGCGAACCGCTCCATGTCCACCGGTCTGCCGGTGCACGTTCGCGATCTGTTGCCCGGTCTCTAGCAAATCTCCGGCGGCTCAGCCGCGGCGAGGGATTCCTTCGACACAAAGGTGACGCCTGCATTCGTCCGAATCACTATTCTTACTGCCGCCCCAGCACTTGATCAAGATTCTCCCTCGACCAGACGAGGTGGGCCCGGAGACACGCCTCCGCCTTGCCCGCATCTTTCGCGTCAATCGCCGCGACGATTCTCCGGTGATCCTCAAGCGTCTTCTTGATCAGGGCCGTGTCAGTATATGTTACCCGCGCAAACCGCCGCCCCAAGCCGGGCAACAATCCGCGAAAAATCGTCGCAAACAATCCGTGCCCCGCCCCCTCCACAATCGCTTGGTGAAAGGCGATATCCTCTTCGCCAAAACGCTTCAAATCTCCCTCCGCATCGACCATCCGCGCCATGCACTCGCGCACCTTTGCACGCGGTTCATCACTGGCACCGGACGCCACCCGCCGCACACAGAATGTCTCCACCATCAGTCGCAGGTCCATCAGTTCGATATAGGCCAGCGAGTCCCCCCGCAGCGCCGTGTAACGATCCAGAGACTCATGCAATGAGCGCGAACCGGCGTCCGCCGCCACATAACTTCCGCTGCCGCGCCTGCTCTCCACCAACCCGCGCGCCTTCAGCACCTGCACCGCCTCCCGAACCGCCGCCCGGCTCGCTCCATACTTCTGCGCCAGCTCCTCTTCCGTGGGCAGCTTGCTACCCGCCCCCAGGTCGCCACCCACGATGGCGGCTTCCAGCTCCTTGATAATGCGGTGCCCCACCGGGGGCCGTGGTTTTCGGCGTCGAACAGTCACAAACTTCAACAAAACCTCCGCATAATAGGATTGCGAAAATAAAATAGTTGTCAGACAACTTTTGAACACCCCTCTTCCGACATGCTGCTCAAAGACAAGGTTATCTTCCTCACCGGTGGCTCCACCGGCATCGGGCGCGATTGCGCCCTCGCCTACGCCCGTGAGGGCGCCAAGGTTATCGTCGTCGCCCGCGATGGCGCCGCTTCCGCCGCCACCGCCGCCGATCTCGGCGAGGGCCACCTCGGTTTCTCGTGCGACGTCTCCAAGGACGCCGAGGTCAAGGCCGCCATCGACCGCGTGCTCGCCACCTACGGCCGCCTCGATGTCATCCACAACAACGCCGGCATCGCCACGCCGTCGAAGCCGCTCCACGAGACGACCGACGCCGAGTGGGACGCCGTCTTCAATATCAACCTCCGTAGTGTCCTGCTCACTACGCGCCACGGTATCGAGGCCCTCAAGGCCACCAAGGGCAACATCCTCAACACCTCCAGCCTCGTCGGCGTCATCGGCCAGTCCATCCACGCCGCCTACACCGCCACCAAGGGCGCCATGAACACCCTCACCAAGTCCATGGCCCTCGACTACGCCCCCCTCGGCATCCGCGTGAACGCCGTCTGCCCCGCCGGCACCTGGACCCCCATGCTCCGCAAATGGGCCGCCGAACAGCCCGATCCCGCCGGCATCAACCGCTACCTCGATGACGTCGCCACCACACGCCAGACCAATCGCGACACCCTCGCAGGCTTCGAAAAAATGCTCACCGGAGCCGCCCCCATGATG
>JAIYBI010000152.1 GCA_027488595.1 Opitutaceae bacterium
CGGGGTGAATCTCACTGACTCCCCGCCCCTGATCGAGGAAGGCGGGCTGGGCTGGCTGCTCAGCGGCGACGCACCCCGACCGATGGCCCTGCGGCGCGCGACCCTCACCCTGCGCGAAGCGGCGAAGGACAAACGCATCCGCGGTGTTTTGATCACGGGCATGTTCTCACCCGCCAGCTACGGCACGGGCTTCGCGGCGCTGCATGAGTTGCGCGCGGCACTGGCGGAGTTCAAGGCGGCCGGCAAACCGGTGAAGGCTTATTTCGACGAAGTGAGCACGCCGGAGCTCTACGTCGCGGCGGTGGCGCAGGAGTTGGTAGTCAATCCCTTCGGCCTCGTGGTGATGCCCGGCCTGGCCACCGAGCCGATGTTCTTCAGCGACGCGTTCGCGAAGTGGGGCGTCGGCGTGCAGGTCACCCGCTCGGGCAAATACAAGGGCGCGGTGGAGCCTTTCATCCGTAGCGACTTGAGCCCAGAGAATCGCGAACAACTGGAGGTGCTTCTGAAGGATTTGTGGGGCGTGATCGTGAATGATATCGCCGAGACTCGCGGCGTCAGTCCGGCGGCGGTGCAAGCCTTGGTGGACGCCGAGGGTTTGATCACACCCGAGAGCGCGCAACGCGGCGGCCTTATCTCGGCGGTCGGCTATCGCGACGAGATTTTAAAAACCCTGCACGAGGAGACCGCCGCGGAAGAAGGCGATCCCTTCACCCAGGTGGCGTTTTCCGACTACGAGAAACTTCTCAAGACAAAGCCCGCGAAAGAGACCGAGGCCACCATCGCGGTTGTTTACGCCGAGGGAGAAATCGTGGACGGCGACGGCGAAGAGGGTGAGATCGGCGGCGCCGCCTTCGCGCGCGAACTGCGGGCCTTGCGCGAGGATGAAAACATCGCCGCCGTGGTCCTGCGCGTGAACAGCCCCGGCGGCTCGGCCAGCGCGTCGGAGGAAATCCTGCGCGAACTCCGCCTGCTCAAGGAAAACAAACACCTCGTGATCTCGATGGGCAGCTACGCGGCATCCGGTGGTTATTGGATTTCCTCCTTTGGCGACCGGATTTTCACCGAGGCGGCGACCGTCACCGGCTCGATCGGCGTCTTCGGCGTGCAGTTTAACGTGCAGGAACTCGGAGCCAAAGTGGGCGTCACCTGGGATCGCGTTCAAACCGGCGCACTCGCCGGCGTCATGTCTTCGGCGCGTCCCAAATCACCGGTGGAGCTGGCGGTATTCCAGCGCTTGGTGGACCACACCTACGACGAATTTTTGAACCGCGTTGCCGAGGGCCGCACCCTGAAAAAGGATTACGTGCAAGAGATCGCCCAAGGGCGCGTCTGGTCCGGCGCACAGGCGGTGGAGCGCGGGCTGGCAGACGAGATTGGCGGTCTCGGCGCCGCCATCGCTCACGCCGCGAAACTGGCGGAGATTGAAGGCGAGCCGGAGATCTACGAGTATCCCTCGACCCGCCCCCTGGGCGAGGCCTTGAAGGAACTCGTGGCCGGTAACATCCACCCGGAGACGCGTATGCGCGGCCCGCTGGGAGGGATGGCCCGCCAGGTCGAAGCTCAGGTGCGCTCACTCGGACGCTTCAACGACCCGCGCGGCGTCTACGCCCGCCTGCCGCTTGAGTTGATCGTGCGTTAAGCCCGCGACCGCACCGCACCGGCATACCGAACATTTAAACATGAGCACATCCCGACTCCTCGAAGAAACGCCCGCCACCCTGATTCCTGCCGGCACTCCGGCCACGCTCCCCGTGGGCACGCAGGTGCACATCGTGCAGACCCTCGGCGGCAACGTCACGGTGCGCACCGACCACGGGCTCTTCCGCATCGCGCGCGAAAACGCGGAAGCGATCGCCGGTCTCGACCTGGCTGCCCTCGATGCCACCGCAGCCGTCGCGGCGGGCACGGCGGGCGAGTTCGGCGAGGCGGCGGTGTGGGATGCCATGCGCGGCTGTTTTGATCCTGAAATCCCGGTCAACATCGTGGACCTCGGCCTCATCTATGACCTCGACATAGAGCCTATCGCCGGAGGCGGCAACCGCGTGCAGGTAAAGATGACCCTCACCGCGCCCGGCTGCGGAATGGGACCGGTGATCGCGGAAGATGCGCGCAGTCGCATCGCGGCACTGCCCACGGTAACGGAAGCAAAGGTCCACATCGTGTGGGACCCGCAATGGACCCCTCAGATGATTTCGCCCGCGGGCCGCAAACAGCTCGGGCTGGAGTGAGCCGATCCACACGCCGCCGATTTTAAGTTTTCCGCATGAAGCTCGCGTTGGTCACGGAAACCTATCCGCCGGAAGTCAACGGCGTGGCGATGACTCTCAGCCGCCTCGTCACCGGCCTGCGGGCCTGCGGCCACGAAGTCGAGGTGGTGCGCCCCCGCCAGGCCAAGGAGGCTCCCGGCAGCGAGCCGGCCGGCGGCGACTGGCTGGTGCCGGGCATGGCGATCCCATTCTACGATTCGCTGCGCATCGGGCTCCCCTCAGTCAGCCGGCTTGAGCGCCGTTGGCGCGAGCATCGGCCCGATGTGGTGCACGTGGCGACGGAAGGCCCGCTCGGTCTCGCGTCACTTCGAGCGGCGCGGCGGCTCGGCGTGCCGGTGACATCGAGCTTTCACACCAACTTCCACGCCTATGGCGGACACTACGGGATGGGGCTGCTGCGCGGCGCGGTGCTCGGTTATCTGCGCTGGTTTCACAACCGCACCCGCCGCACCCTCGCGCCGACCCAGCAGATGGTGGACGAGCTGGCGGCAAAGCGCTTCGAGCGCCTGGGGGTGATGGCGCGCGGCGTGGATGCGACGCTCTTCGACCCTGCGCGGCGGAGCGAAGAATTGCGCGCCACTTGGGGAGCCGCGCCGGACGATCCGGTGGTGCTTTACGTCGGGCGCATCGCGGCGGAGAAAAATCTCGGACTGGCGGTGGAGGCGTTTTTGAAGCTGCGGGAAGCCGAGCCGCGCGCGCGTTTTGTCCTGGTGGGCGACGGGCCGGCGAAAGCCGGGCTGGCGGCGGCGCATCCAGAATTTCACTACGCAGGCATGAAACGCGGCGCCGAACTGGCGGCGCACTACGCCTCGGGCGACCTGTTTTTCTTCGCCAGCGTCACCGAGACATTTGGCAACGTGGTCACCGAGGCGATGGCGAGCGGGCTGGTGGCGGTGGCCTACGACTACGCGGCGACGCGCGAGCACGTGCGCGACGGTGTCAACGGATTTGCCGCCGCGTTCGACCAGCCCGGGGCCTTCCACGCGGCGGTCGTGCGGGCGCGGGCAGCCGGGGCCGAAGGACGCTGGCCGGAAATCCGCTCGGCGGCGCGCGCGACCGCGCTGACCCTGACCTGGGCGGCGGTGGTCACCCGCTTCGCGGAGGATCTGACGGCGGCGAAAACCGAATTCGGAATGTCCGAAAAGAGGCAGTAAAAAACCCGGGCCGCAGAGCGGCACCGGGTTGGCGAATCAATGTTGCGGAGCGTGGGTGTGCGGCTCAGGGCGCCGCCGGCACGGGCTCAGCAACCGAGGCCGCGGTGGATTTCTTAAGCGCTTCGAGCTGCTTGAGGATGGACGAATTTTCCGAGAACACCTGCTGATAATAGAGATTGCGACGCTTGTAGTCGGGCGAGCGGATGAGGCGGTCCACCAAGCTGGCCTCGAGCTCGGCGGCGGCGCGGGCGAGCGCGGCCTCGCGCTCCTGCTGGGCCTTGAGCGCGGCGAGGCGGGCGGCCTCGCGGGCGGCGGCTTCACGGGGTGCCTGCTCATCGGCCTGGAGTTTGGCGAGGGCAGCGCGGCGGGTTTCCTCGGCGGCGGCGGCCTCGGCGGCGCGCGCATCCGCGAGGGTCTTGGCCTCGAGCTCGACGGCGGCAAGCCGGGCCCTGAGCGCGGCTTCACGCTCGGCGGTGGCACGGGCAAGATCAGCCTCGGCGGCGGCGCGCTGGGCGGCGAGGGCGGCCTCCTCGGCGCGGGCTTTTTCCAGCTCGGCGGCGGCCTTCTCGGTCTCGAGGCGGGCCTGCTCGGCGGCGAGGCGGGCGGCCTCGGCGGCGGCTTGCGCGGCCTTCACCTCGGCGGCGAGGCGGGCGGCCTCGGCCTGTTGCGCGGCCTCGACCCGGGCGGCGTCGAGCGCGGCGGTGGTCTTGGCCGTGTTGCCCTGATAAACATGCAGCCCGTAGGCGACGATCAGGAGGAGGATGAGCAGGACGAGGGTGATGGTGATGCCGCGTTTCATAAAAAGTTGGATAACTGAGGGAGGTGGGCGAGAGGAACGCAAGCAGCGTGCCGAGCGGGCGGGTTTCTCACAAAAAGACCGGACTAAAGCCAGCGACACGGGTTAACGCCGCGGGTTCCGATAGTAGATGTAGTTGGCGAGGAAGGACAGGCCGGAGAGGCTGGCGAGGGTGCGGACGTTGCTCATCGCGCCGACCACATGAGTGAGCGGCGAGGCGGCAGGCTCGCGGATGCGCAGCAGGAGCCAGACGATGGGCAAGGCGAGCAAGGGCTGAACAAGAAAACTGGCGTGGTAGACCGGCAAAGAGGCGTGACGGGCGAGGAAAAACTCCAGCAAGGCCCCGCCGATGATCGGAGCAATGGCGGCAAAGAACGATGTAACCGCGATATTGACGCCGAGGGCGAGGTTGCGCGCCGGAACCGGCAGTAGTTTGAGGAGCAAGGTGAAGGTGCCGAGAAAGAAGCCGGCGTTGGTGGCTCCGCCCCAGATCCAAAGCGGATACAGCCAGTCCGAGTTTTCGGGCGTGATGAAGCACCAGATGAAGTTCGGAATCTGCCAGAGGAGAAACGACACCGCCATCACGCTCTTGTTGCCGAAGCGGTCGAGCAACGCGCCCCAAGCGGGCATCGTCAGCGCCGCCCCGGTCGCACCGCAGACCGAGAGAGTGCCCACCTGCAAGGCCGAGAGGTTGAGCTCCTGAAACATGAACACGTGGTAGAACGGCCCGAATAGATTCGCCGCAAATGACCAAACCGCCCCAAACACGATGTAGTGCAGGTAAGGCAGGTGGTTGCGCAAGGTGATCAACTGCGCCGAGAGCCTGGCGCCGCGCTCCGGGGGACGGGCGGAGGCCTCCGTCGGCATCCGAATTTGCCAGATAATCGAAAGCATCCGCAGCAGAATGGCGAAGGCCACCAGCAACTGAAAGGCAGTGCGCGAGTAGTTCCAAGTTGCAAGCACCCAACCCGCCAGCAGCAGAAACGTGAGGGTGGAGAACTGGAGCAAGCGGTTGCGCCGTCCGAAATATTTCCCGCGCAGACGAGCCGGCACCCATTCCTGCACCCACGCATTCCAAGAGACGCCGGTGATCGAAGAGCAGAAGCTGGAAAAAAAGAACCAAAGCCCGATCCAGAGTCCCGCCGCTTTCGGATCATCGGCCGGCAGCAGCCCCAGCATGATACAGAACACCGTCCAGGAAAAGACGTGCAAACAGGAGCCGACCATGCAGATGGTTTTCGACGGGACCCAACGGGAGAGGAGCGGCATGATCCCGACTTGAAGGAAGTTACACACGAAGGGCAGCGCGCTGATCACGCCGATGGTGTGGTTGGGCAAGTGCAGGACTTTGGTAAAAAGCGCGGCGAGCACCACGTTCACCGGCTGGGTCATCAGCACGATGGGCATCGCGACCAAGCCTTCTCCGGTGCAGAGCCGAAAACTGCGCACCAAGTCCCGTTTACGCGCCATACCACTCGATGAAACGACATCATCCGGGTCGGAGGAAACCGATTCAGGCGAAGCCCCGTGTGGTCCGGGCGGCGTGGGCGTGGTGGCGTTCAAGGCAGGAAAACCGTGGAGGCTGCACCATGCCGCCCACGGGGGGAAGCGAAAGCGTGCGATTTTTAACAGAAGGCGGTCTTCGCCCGCAGAAGCCGCCCGGCTGAATTTACACTTCCCTAAAAAAACCCTTGCACCCGACGCGCCGACTTTAGAACGTCGGCACTTGCGTTAGTGAGACTCCGCCGGTTGCGGGGTCGCACCATGACTGGTTCCACATCCCGTGGGATTAGAACGGTGTTACCGGCCCAAGCCGCGGTTTACCCCGTGGTCCAAGCGGGTGGCACGGAGCCTGCAAAGGTTCCCTACAGTCGTGAAACTTATTATAAACCAAACACATGTCCACCGTAGTTAAGCCAGAAATCATCGCCCTATACAAAACCCACGATAAAGACACCGGTTCCTCCGAAGTCCAAATCGCCTTGCTGACCGCCCGCATCAATCACTTGACCGAGCATCTCCGCACTCACCGCAAGGACTTCCACAGCCGCCGCGGCCTTCTCCAGATGGCCTCCCGCCGTCGTAAGCTGCTCGACTACGTCAAGCGCCACGACCTCCCGAAATACACGGAGCTCCTCCAAAAGCTCAGCCTCCGTAAATAACCCGCCTTTAACTCCACAGGCGACCCGATCCGCGGGTCGCCTGTTGTCTTTAGGGACTCGGAGGAAGCCAAAACGACCAAGCTGATTAGGAATTGGAGCGCCAGCCAAGGAGCCGACAAGGGAGTTTACCGAGGTAAATGACCGCGGGCGACGACGCCGGATCGCGATTCAAGACCAAGCAGACTGGGCACTTTGGATTTCTCCGAGTCCCTTTCGACATTCGCCGCGCCCCGGATCGAGACTTTTCCATCTGCCTCCCAGTTCTTCAACTGGGCGCCAAATCGAAATCTCTCGTCCCGCCGACGAACCGAGCCACGGGCCCACGGTCATCACCGACCACCCGTTCCTTAGAGTTTCACTCCCCTTCCGACTTTTGCGTCCCGCGTGCGCGGGACGGCTATTCCTCCGGAATACCCGCCGTCCCCATTTTCCGCGTGAGGCCCTAAAAACCCAAACCCCGAACCCGTGGCCGCGCGTCGCCACCCGTTCGATCCATCCGCGACGCGTAACCGTATCCGAAAAGATATACACAAACGAAAGTTAACATCATGTCCCTACAGCAAAAGCACTCCGTCACCGTTCCCTCCCTCGGGATCACCTTCTCCACCGGCACCTACGCCGCCCTCGCCAATGGCGCGGTCAACGTCTGCGTCGGCGAGACCAACCTCATGGTCACCGCCTGCGTCTCCGGCTCCGGCAAGCCCGGCCAGGACTTCTTCCCCCTCACCGTGGACTACCGCGAGAAATACGCCGCCGCCGGCCGTTTCCCCGGTGGTTATTTCAAGCGCGAGGGC
>JAIYBI010000205.1 GCA_027488595.1 Opitutaceae bacterium
ATCGGGTGAGGGTGAGGTTGCCTGCGACGGTCAGGAGCAAGCCAAGGATTGATACGCGCAAGTTGACCTTGTTTTGTTTCGTTCCGGCGAAATAGGAGATCAATAGATTCGTCAGGCCGAAGGCGATCATTCCGGGGAGGAGAAAAAAAAGCGGAACCAGGCTAGTGGAGAACGCACGACCGAATACGGCGGGCACGACCCAAAAGGCTGCGGCTGCGAGCACCAAGGCGCCGGATCCGCCGAGAAGCACAAACCTCCGGCAGGCCGCCGCAGCCGCTTCTTCGGCCTCTCGGGGAATTGTGGCGGCGGCGATTTGTGGCAGTAGCGGGATGGCGAGGGCCGACGACAGAAAGAGCACCGTTTGTGCGAGGCTTACCGCGAGAGCATACAGGCCGACCTCGGCGGGGCCATGGTAGGCTTGGACGAAAAACAAGTCCGCGCGCTGGTTTAGGAAATGAAGGATATTGGCTCCGTGAAGCGGAAGGGTAATGATCAAGATGCTGCGGAGTGCCCGGGGTTCACTGCGCACGGGTCCACGTTGCGCAAAGTGCAAGAGCACGGGCAGCAGGGCGATTGCCGGCAGCGCCGCCAGCGCGAAGTTCACTCCAGTCGACCTGGCGAGTGTCACGGTAGCTATGACGTAGCCGACCAGCAGCAAAAGTTTGATCGAGAGATCGATCCGATTTGCGGTCACGAGAGCACCCCGACCGATCACTACTCCCCGCAACGCTCCAGCAGCCAGGCCGAACGCGGTGCACGCTGCGATAAAGAGAGCCCAAAACTCGGTGTTTTCTGGCGGGAGCAGGCCGATGCGCAAGGCCTGGGTTGGCATCAAAAGCAAGCATACGCCAACTCCGAGACCTGCAAGCAGCGACCAAAGCCAGATTGAGCGTGAAAGGCCGGCAGGAGCGTGGCCCGCGGCGGAGACTTGCTGAGTGATACCTGCGTTCAGGGAGAAGCTGAGTATGAGTGTGAAAAGACCTGCGCTAGCCCCGGCGAGATCGAGCACTCCTTTGCCGGCGGGGCCTAGCGCGCGGGCAGCCACCAGGTTGAGCGCGAGCCCGAGGATCGCTGCCGTCGCCGCCGTGAGCAATGAGTGCGCGTCCTGCCGACTGGCTTGAGTTGATGGCATGGGTGAGGGCTAAAAACCGCGATGATCTTTACCCTGATACACGGACGGGGTTTGGCACGGGTTAAAGCGACTGGATCGGGCTGGTGCCTATGGACGAACCAAAGCGGGGCAACGGAGGCTTCGTGGAGTTCATTGAAGTTGAGGTTGTGAATCAGCGCACGCGTGACGACCACGAATTCGGTCGGGAAGGGAATTGGTGTCGCGTCGAATGGCGGGGACGTGCGAGAACGTTTTTTTGCGGTTGAAGATACGCCAGCGCGAACACCAAGTGGGCGCTTCATGAAGCATGGAGACGGGCAATTTGCAGTGCATCAACGGGTGCTTGAGTGGTTGGCCGGCGGGCTTTGCCTGGGAATGGCATTGGTGGCGTATGTGCGATTGTTCATCGGCGTGGATTTCACCGATGAGGCGTTTTACAGCGCGCTCCCCCATTCGTTTGCGAATGGATTCCGGCCTTACTGGGATGAAATCAATATTACTCAGAATGGAGGAATTTTGCTCACCCCGCTCTATTGGCTCTTCGAGCGGGTAACGGGCGGCACGCAGGGAATCATCCTTTTTAACCGGCACCTTTTTTTTGCGATGCTCGCGGGCTGTGCCTGGTTGGCGGGCCGCGTGGGCAGGGCGTTTGCGGGGGTGATGGCCGGTCGCTTGCTGGCGGCGTTTGTATTCACTTTCTCTTACTTTAATATTCCAGCGCTCAGCTACAACACGCTCGGGGCGCTGGCGCTGTTCATCGGTGTGTTCTTGATGCTTTGGCAGGCGGCTCCGTCCGCGACGCGAGGGCCGGCTGTTTTGATTGGCTGGGCGAATCTCAGCTTCGTAGTGGCTGCGTTTGCTTATCCTACGCTTCTGTTGGCCTCAGTTGCGGGGGTCGCGTGCGCTTGGTGGAGAGCGTGCCGGATACGGGACGAGGGGGATGCACGTGGCGTTCGGGCATGGGTATTCACGGCCTGCCTGGCGTGTGCGTGTGTGTTGGTTTTTTTATGGTTCGTCGGACTCACCCAAATCCAGGTGGTGCTCGGATATGCAGCGAGCTATGGATATGCCAGCGAGGGATCAGGGCGCCGCGCTTTCTATCTGGTGCTTCGCCAGGGTAGCCAGATGTTGTGGTTTTGGGCCGTGATGGGCTTATGGCTGGCGCTGCCGCTTATGCCGGCTAGATGGCTTGGGCGTCAGAGCCGGGTGTGGCTTTTCTTAGCCTGTGGAATAGGGGCTTGGGCTCCATTGGTGCTTGCGCGACACCCGATGACTGGCGTTTTCCCGGCAGGCTCGACGCCGGTGGTGCTCGCTCTTGGGTTCTGGCTGCCGTTCGTGGTGTGGCGTTTGGATGCTCAGAGGTTACGTCTGGATATCGGGGTGATTGCGGGTGTGCCTACCACCATTGCTGCCGTATCGGTTGCCTGGGGCAGTTTGAACGGATTGCCGGCTTCGACGATTGGACTCTTCACCGCCGCAGCGGTGGTCGTGCTGGTTGTTCTGTGCGTCGCACGGGATGCCGATGCAGCGTCGGGCGATTCCCGTCCTCTACGCGGGGCGGTTGTGTGTTGTCTTATGGCGGCCATGCTCGGCTTCTTGGGCCGGGCGCTGCTGATTAAAAATTATCGCGACGATGTTCGCTTGATGGGCTCAGATCTAGTGCTGGCGTCGGGGCCGTATGCCGGAATCTTCACCACCGCGGAACGGGCGAGAATGGTGGCGTCACTCGACGAAGATTTCAAAGCCATGGGTGTTGGCCGCACTTTACTCGTGTTGGATGATTTTCCGGCCGGTTATCTGTTCAGCGATTTGAGGCCGGCAGCGTGGTCGAGCTGGTTGTTTTGGTCGGGAGATGAACAGAAGGATCGCGAGCGCTTGAGGGCACTGCTGAGCTCGGGGAATCCCGCAGTGGATTGGGTTCTGCGCTCTGGATCGGATCGGGCCTGGATGGACTCGGAGCTTGAGCGGGCGGGTTATCGCACGCATCTGCGGAGAGATGAGTTGGGCTATCGCTTTTACGCTTCGAAAATGCCCTCGACTCGCTGATAACCCCGAGTGCACTGAAATGGTTGCACCTTAAACGCCGCGAAATGAACGACCCTCTTATGCCCGGTTTAAGCGTGGTGATTCCCGCTTATAGAAGTGCGGCCAACCTGCCTGATTTGATTAACCGACTTGCACGGGTATTGCCCGGTCTCGCGGATGATTACGAGGTAGTCTTGGTGAATGATGGCAGCGGCGACGATACGTGGGACGTGATTAGCGCCCTGACCCTGGAGCACGCGTTTGTGCGTGGCATTAATTTGATGCGGAATTACGGGCAGCATAACGCGCTGCTTTGCGGCATACGCGCCGCGAGATTTGATCGGACGGTTACGATGGATGATGATTTGCAGCATCCTCCGGAATCGTTGGGCGAGTTGGTCGCTGCCCTCACCGCGGAACGCGATGTTGTCTACGCCGCACCCGTGCAAGAGCAGCATGGTATGATGCGGGATTTTGCCTCGGTTGTGACCAAGTTTGCGCTGCAGAACGCGATGGGGGCGGAAACGGCGCGGATGGTTTCAGCGTGGCGGATTTTTCGCACCAAGTTACGCGGAGCGTTTGCATCTTATGGTAGTCCCTATGTATGCATTGATGTGCTTTTGACGTGGGGCACGACGCGATTTCATGCCATTGTTCTGCCTCATGCGCCCCGGACACGGGGAGAATCCAATTACACATCAGCCAAGCTGTTTCGACATGCTTTGAACATGATGACGGGCTTCTCCACCATGCCCTTGCGCTTCGCCAGTTTTCTGGGTTTCGGCCTGACCTTGTTTGGAGTCCTCATTCTTATGTATGTGCTCGGGCGTTACATTTTAGAGGGTAGTGCGGTTGCGGGATTTCCGTTTCTCGCTTCCACCATCGCTATCTTCTCCGGGGCGCAGCTTTTTGCCCTCGGTATAATCGGGGAGTATCTTGCGCGCATGCATGGGCGACTCATGGAGCGACCGGTCTATGTGGTGGAGGATGAGAGGACACGCGAACGAGCGCGGCCTGCAGGCGATACATGAAACTCAGGAATATTTTAGCACACGCGGGAGTTTACGAAGCGTTCCAGCGACTGGTCGGAGCCGAACGGGAGAGAAGACTGTATGTTGAGCGGTATGTGCGCCCGCAGGTGGGCGACCGTGTGCTCGATGTCGGTTGTGGCCCTGCCGATATTTTGGATTCTTTGCCCTCGGTCACCTATGTTGGTTTCGATATGAGCCTGGAGTATATTCAATCAGCTCGAAGGAGGTTTGGTTCCCGCGGTGAATTCGAGGTTGGAACGGTTAATCAAGCGATGATCGGCAAACACAATGGCTTTGATCTCGTTCTGGCGAACGGCGTCTTGCATCACCTCCCGGACGAGGACGCGACGGCTCTGTTCACGTTGGCCAAGGCCGCGTTAAAGCCCGGCGGGCGCCTGGTAACTTTTGATGGGTGCTACGTTGAGTCTCAGTCTTCGATCGCCCGGTTTTTACTCAAAAAAGACCGTGGGGAGCACGTGCGAGACAAAGAGTCCTATCTGAGGTTGGCTACTGGAGTTTTCAGTGACGTCACTGCATCGGTGACGGATGATTTACTGCGTGTGCCCTATACTCATCTTATTCTGGAATGCCGCCGCGAGCGGTTGTCGGACACCTCCCAAACGTTGTGATGCCTATGAAAGAAAAACGGATACTGGTGCTTTGCGCCACACGTCGCGGCGTGGCCTTCGTTCGGAGAATTCACGAACTGTATCCGGAATCAAATTACACGATCGTCAGTTTTAAAGGCGAGGCTTGGGAGCCTGACTATATGCCGGAACTGGAGGCGGCCGTCGCGGTCGCGGGGGCACGTCTTGTGATCGCCAAGCGTGTCGAGCTCGATACGCTCTACACAGAGGGTGTGTTCGACCTGCTCTTCGCGGTGAGCTGGCGGTATATGGTGCCAAAGGCGGTCTGGTCGCGGGCAAGTCTTGGTGCCTACGTTTTTCATGACTCGTTGTTGCCGCGCTACCGGGGGTTTTCGCCGACAGTTTGGGCTATGATCAACGGTGAGACAGCTACGGGCGTATCACTTATTGAGATGGCTGATGCAGTGGATGCGGGACTTCTGATTGACCAGGAGCGGGTGGAGATTGGCTGCGATGAGTTTATTGCGCCCGTCATGGAGCGAGTGACGCATGCTTATCTGTGCGTGTTGGAGCGCATGCTGCCGGCTTTGCTTGCGGGCACTGCCAAGCGGACGATTCAGGATGAAGCTGAAGCGAGTTACGTGTGTAAACGGACACCTGCAGATAATCGCATCAAGTGGAGCGATTCGGCGCTGCGGGTTTACAACCACATCCGCGCCTGCTCGGCTCCCTACCCCGGCGCATTTTGTTTCGCGGGCGATCGGTGCGTCAGGGTCTGGTTCTGTGAACCGCCTGCGGTATCGCCGGTTTATGCGGGCAGGGTCCCCGGTCGGGTGGTTGAGATTATTCCCGGAAAGGGCGTGCGTGTGCTGGCGGGCGATCATTCGCTGCTTTTGGTTGAGGTGCAGTTTGAGGGTGACCCGGTTACGAGGGCCGATCTTGTCTTTACCAGTCTCGCTACAACCCTGAGCTGACCGTGCCTACCGCCGACGATCTGCCTTCGATCCCGTTCAACCGATCTGCGACGGTGGGCCATGAGATCGCCTACATTCAGGAGACGATTGGCCTCGGGCAGATCGCGGGTGAGCAAACTTTTTCGCGACGATGCGAGGGACTGCTGCAGGAGGTAATGGGTGTGAGGCGAGCATTGGTTACGACTTCGTGCACTCACGCGCTTGAAATGGCGGCCTTACTGCTGGACCTGAAGCCGGGCGACGAGGTGATCGTGCCTGCTTACACTTTCGTTTCGACTGCCAATGCCTTTGTGCTGCGTGGTGCGGTGCCGATCTTTGCCGATATCCGAGCTGACACGCTCAACCTCGACGAAAGAACACTTCCCTCATTGCTGAGCGAGCGGACAAGGGCGGTCGTCCCCGTGCACTACGCAGGCGTGGCTTGTGAGATGGATTATATCGGCGAGGTCGCGCGACAGAACGGAATCGCGGTGGTGGAAGACAATGCCCACGGGTTGTTCGGTAAATACCGAGGCCGTTGGCTCGGGACCTTTGGTGATTTGGCGACCCAGAGCTTTCACGAAACCAAGAACATTACATGTGGCGAGGGCGGCGCATTGCTCGTCAATAATCCTAGCCTGCTCGAACGGGCTGAGATCATTCGTCAAAAAGGCACGAATCGTGCCCGTTTTTTTCGTGGCGAGGTGGACAAGTATTCATGGGTGGATGTGGGTAGCAGTTACGTGATGAGTGATGTGCTCGCGGCCTTTCTCTATGGCCAGCTGGAGTGCTGGTCGGCGATTCAAAACCGGAGACGGGCGATCTGGGAGCGATACGCCCGAGAGCTGGCTGGTTGGGCATCCGCAAACGGCGCGCGGCTACCGGTGGTGCCGACGCACTGCGAGCAGGCCTGGCACATGTTTTATCTGATTCTTCCCTCGGAGGGGATTCGCCGTGCCTTGATCTCACATCTGAAAATAAAACGGATATTGGCCGTTTTTCACTACCAACCGCTGCATCTTTCCGAATATGGGCGCCGTTACGGAGGTAAAGGTGGTGATTGTCCGGTCGCCGAGGATTTGAGCGACCGAATACTGCGGCTGCCTTTTTTCACTACGATGAGCGTAAACGAACAGGAGCGGGTGATCGAGGCTATCCATTCCTTTCCCGGTATCTGATGTCGGGTCTTGAAGAGATCCGTCAGGGATTGAAGGCGCTGATTGCGCCAACGACTGCGGAGTGTTCGCTCGATGACAATTCGGGGAAAATCGGGATGCTAAGGACCTCGGCGGCGAGTTGCTCGGAGACGGGCAGCGATACGGGCGGGAGGTGGGCGAAGCATTTCTGCTGATGTAGCGGAAGCGGGTAGTAGATCTCAGTGCCGATGCCGGCGGCGGTGAAATGCTTTTTCAACGCATCGCGGCGGCCGGGGCCGGGGACGCGGAGGGTGTATTGATTCCAGATGTGCTCGCCGGGCGTGACGGCACTGGGAAGGACCAACCGGGTGGTCGAGGCGAGTGCACCGCTACCGCAGGGAGCGTGGCCACCTTGGCAGACGCACGGGGCGGCGGCGGGTGCGTTCGCGGTCACGCCGGGCAGGTCGGAGAGCGCGGCGGTGTAGGCGGCGGCGTTGGCGCGGCGGGCGGCGGCGTAGGCGTGGCGGTGGGGCAACTTTACGCGGAGGAGAGCGGCCTGGAGGGCGTCGAGGCGGAAGTTGCCGCCGACTTCGGCGTGGAAGTATTTGGGCTTCGCACCGTGGGTGCGAAGCAGGCGCACACGCTCCGCGAGGTCGGCGCGTGTGGTCGTAACGAGGCCGCCGTCGCCGAAGCCGCCGAGATTTTTTGAAGGGAAAAAACTAAACGTGCCGAA
Organism: Opitutaceae bacterium; assembly: GCA_027488595.1. Taxonomy (GTDB): domain Bacteria; phylum Verrucomicrobiota; class Verrucomicrobiia; order Opitutales; family Opitutaceae; genus IMCC26134_A. The sequence continues at coordinate 7,577 of JAIYBI010000205.1, forward strand.
CTCGCCCAGGGTGCCGACGCAGCGGTCGCGGTATTGGGCGCCGAAGGACTGGGCGGCGTCCTCGACGATTGCGAGGCCGTGGGTTTTGGCGAGAGCAAGCAGGGAGTCCATGTCGGCGGCCTGGCCGAAGAGATGGACGGGGATGATGGCCTTGGTGCGCGGTGTGATGCGGCGGGCGACGTCGGCGGGGTCGAGATTGAAGCAGGCGGGGCAGACATCGGCGAAGACTGGCGTGGCCCCGAGGCGGGCGACGCTGCCAGCG
>JAIYBI010000404.1 GCA_027488595.1 Opitutaceae bacterium
CGCCTGGCCCACGCCCTGCGCGCTGCGATCCGCCCGCAGCCCGCGATGGCACCCCGCCAGCCCCACCAACAGTCCGAAGGCGGAGGCCTTGATCAGGCCGGTGCACACGTCCGACAGATCAATCGCCGACTGGGTCTGCACCCAGTAGGCGGTCGGCGGGATATCGAGCAGACCGAGCGCCACCAACATGCCGCCAAAGATGCCGAGGGCGTTCGCGTAAAGCGCCAGCAGGGGCATCATCACCGCCAGCGCGACGAGACGCGGCAGCACGAGAAAATCCACCGGCCGGATGCCAAAGGTCGTGAGCGCGTCAATCTCCTCGCCCGCCTTCATGTTTCCCAGCGTCGCCGCAAACGCCGCGCCAGTGCGTCCCGCCAGGATGATCGCCGTCATCATCGAGCCCATCTCGCGCACCATCACCAGGCCCACCGCGTCCGCCACGTAGATGTCGGCGCCGAACTGGCGCATGAGAATCGCCGATTGATACGCCATGATGAGGCCCACCAGCAGACTGATGAGGCTCACGATCGGCAGCGCCATCGCGCCGCATTGCTGCATCTGGTCGAGGCAGTCCCGCCAGCGAAACTTCTTCGGCGTCTTCGCCAGCGTGGTCGCACTCAAAATACACTCGCCCACGAAGGTCGCGATCTCGCGCGTCTTCGCCCACACGTCCTGCGCCGCGAAACCGACCGTGCTCAAAAAATCGTTCGCCCGCTCGAAGTTCACTTTCGTCTCGTTCACCACCAGGAGCTGACCCAGCAGTTTTTGCAGCGCGACCGGCAGGTCCGACAAATCGCAATACGCTCCCTGCACCCGGCACCACTGCCGCACCTCGAAGACGAAGAGCAGCAGCGCACTGTCCCAGCTCTCCAGCTTGCCCCACTTTAACTTCACCCGCCGCGCCGCCAGATCGCCGCGCAAAGCCGCCCACGCCGGGCGCGGCTCGGTGATCCGCCAGGTGCCGCGGAGCTCCACCACCAACCAATCGTCACGCAATTGCACGTCCACCCGAAGATCGGCGGCGGACGTGGCAAGGGTGTCGTTCATCGCCGTGACCTTGCAATGCCCCGCCGCGAGAAACCAACCCTAATTTCACTGCCAAAACTTCCGCGGCCCCGGCCACCCGGTCCCGAGGCTTGCGGCGCACGCCCGGCCGGCTTCGACTCGCGCGATGCCCATCCGCACCGTGCTCTTCGATCTCGACGGCACTCTCCTCGATCATTTCGCCGCCATTCATCGCTCGCACAGCCACGTGCGACGCCACTACGGCCTGCCCGACGCCACTCGCGACGAGGTCATGCGCGCGGTCGGCGGCGGCTTGCCCGAAGCCCTTAAAAAAACCCTCGGCCCCACCCACCGGCACTTGCTCGACGAAGCCCTGCCGGTTTACCGCGCCTATTGGGACGCCACCATGCTCGACGACGCCGTGCTCTTCCCCGGCGTGCGCGAACTGCTGGCGGCCCTCCAGGCCGTCGGCGTGCGCTCCGCGGTTTTCACCAACAAGCACGGCCCCTCCGCCCGTCGCGTATGCTCCCACCTTGGCCTCGATCCCTTCCTCACAGGTGTGCTGGGCGCGGCGGATACACCGTGGCTCAAACCGGACCCCGCTTTCACCGCCCACGCGTTGACGATGTTCAACACCACCGCCGCCGAGACCGCCCTGGTTGGCGATTCGCCGTGGGATGTGCTCGCCGCCGAGCGCGGGGGTCTCGCCGCCTGCTACGCCCTCACCACCGGCACCCATACCACCGCCGAACTCATCGAGGCCGGTGCCCGCCCGGACGACGTTTTCGCCGATTGCAACGCCCTCGCGCCCGCCCTGCTCGCCGCCGTCAAAAGCTGATTCGCCTCCGTGCGCCCTTAGCGCAGCGCCCCGACCTGCGCACGCAACACCTGCGGCAGCGCGCCCAAATGCTCGCCCGGCGGCAGGCCCGGATGCCTCGCCAGCGCAGCCTCGGCGCGCCCGAGCTCGCTCTCGATCTCGTCTCGCACCGCTTCAAAAATCGCAAACTCCCCCATCTCGGCCAGACGCCGCGCCAGTTGCGCCGGCTGCCGCCCCTCCAACTCCGCCTCGAGACCCGCCCGCTCCGCCGCCGGCAAACGCTCGCGCAATAAAAACAGCGGCAGCGTAAGTTTGCCGCTCGCCAGATCAGTTCCGAGGGTCTTGCCGATGCGCACTTCGCGTCCAAAAAAATCCGCGAGGTCGTCGTAAATCTGATACGCGATGCCGAGCGAACGCCCGAAGGTCGCCGCATCCGCCACGAACGCATCCCCATAGCCCCCGAGCCGCGCCCCGAGCGCGCACGAGACGCGGAAGAGCTCCGCCGTTTTGAGGTCAATCACGCGGTCGTAGTCCGCCCGCGTGATCGCCGTGCTGCGGCGGCGCAGGGTTTGCACGATTTCCCCCGCGCACACTTTGCGCGTCGAGTCACTCACCGCCGCGCAAACCTCCGTCGTCGGGAAGCGTGCCGCGAGGTGGAGGGCGTGGGCGAAGAGCGCGTCACCGAGCAACACCGCCGCTTCGGGGCCGTATTTTTTCGCCGCCGTGGGCCGGCTGCGACGCAACGCCGCTTCGTCCATGATGTCGTCGTGCACCAGAGTCGCGAGGTGCACGAGCTCCACCACCGCCGCCACCTGCACGAGCGCGGGCAAGACCGCCGCGCCGTTCTGCCAGCCGCTAAAAAACACCAGCGCCGGGCGGATGCGTTTGCCCGACGTATCAATGCAGTAATCCGCCATCTCGCGGATCTCGGGCTCGAAGGCCTCCAGTTGCGCATGCAGAAAAACATCCAGCGCCGCCATGTGCGGCTGGACGCGGGCGAAGACGCCGGCGAAATCGCGAACAGGAACAGCAGGGAGCGGAGCGGCGAGCGGAGCGGCGAGCGGTTGCATGGAGAAGACAGGCTCGACTACGCATAACCTTCAACCCGTCGGGCGCAACTCCCGCCGCGAAAGCGTTTCTAAAATCGCGGCCCCACCCCCACGCCGCTCGCGCAACGGTCACACTTCCCCTCTAACACTCCACGATTGCCCCAGCCCCGCCGACCCGCACGCTCCTGCCCCGCATGAACGACAACCCTTGGCTGCAGCTGTGCCTCATCGCCGCCGGCCTTTACGTGACCTACCTCTGGTGGACGGACTACTCCGCCGCCCGCTCGGCCACGCCCGCCCCCACGGCCAGCTTCTTCCCCGGCGCCACCGTGGTGAACCGCAAGGCGCTTTGGATCGCCGCCACCGGCGCCGCGCTCGTCCTCGCCGCCGAGACCTGCGGCGAGATCGCCCTCGGGCTCGACGATGAGCAGTCAAAGATCACCGTGCTTTTCGGCATCTACACCTTGATCGCCGCCATCGTCGAAGAGATCATTTTTCGCGGCTACCTCGTCGTGGAAAACCGCGGCCGCGCCGCTCTGGTCGGCGGCATCATCGGCGCTTCCCTGATCTTTGCCCTGCTCCATCCCTTCCTCTGGAAATGGGACGACGAAGGCTTTGCGTTCACCTTTACCGCCAAGGGCTGGTTCAGCTTCGCCGCGGTGCTCATCGGCTCGCTCTGGTTCTACGCCTGCCGCTTCGCCTCTTGGAACCCCGCCCGCTCGCTGCTCCCTTGCTTCGTCGCCCATTTTACGAAAAACGCCGGCGTCTTCGCCATCAAGGCCGTGCAAGGCTACGTCGCCGGCGCCTGGTGATCCAAAAAGCCTCACCGCGTCCACCCTCACCCACCTTTCCCGCCCTCCCGCCAAACCCAGGCCGCCGCCCGCCATGCCCCGTCCCGCCGATCCGCTGCTCTCCATCATCGTCCCGTGCTACAACGAGGAACTGGCCCTGCCCCTGCTCATCCCGCGCCTCAAGGCCGCCGCCCTCACCTGGCCTTGCCGCCATGAGGTGATCTGCGTGGACGACGGCTCGCGCGACACCACCTGGAGTCTCCTTCAAGCCCAGGCCGCGGTAGACCCGCACTGGCGCGCGGTTTCGTTTTCACGCAACTTCGGCCACCAGGCCGCCATCGCCGCCGGCCTGCAAAATGCCCGGGGCGACGCCGTCGTCATCCTCGACGCCGACATGCAGGACCCGCCCGAGGAAATCATTCGCCTCATCGCCGAGTGGCAGCAGGGCTTCGATGTCGTTTTCGGGGTGCGCGAGAGCCGGCAGGATCCGGTGGTCAAACACATCCTCGCCTGGGGATTTTATCGCGTGCAATCGAAGCTCACGCCCACCCCCATCGCGAAAGACGCCGGCGAGTTCGCCCTGCTCGACCGCCGGGTGGTCAACGCCATCAACCTCCTGCCCGAGCGCTCGCGCTACCTGCGCGGCCTGCGTTCCTGGGTCGGCTTTAAGCAAAAGGCCGTTCTCTTCCGCCGCGATTCGCGCGCCGCCGGCGAGGCCAAATACTCCTTCGCCCAGTCCCTCCGCCTCGCGCTCGACGGTATTTTTGCGTTCTCCACCGTGCCGCTCCGCCTCGCCACCTGGCTCGGTATCGGCGTCATCATCCTGGCGCTTTTAACCACCGTGTTTCTTCTCGTCAGGCCTGCCGATCAACTGCCGCTTTCCTCCGCTCTTCCGTGGCTGGGAATGCTGATATTGGGCGGCACCCAGTTGCTCTGCCTCGGCATCGTCGGCGAATACCTCGCGCGCATTTTTGAGGAATCAAAAGCCCGCCCGCTCTACATCATCGCCGAGCACACCGAGAAGCCGCTCTGAGCCGCCCGGTCACGCGCCGTGTTATTACTCCTTTTATACTGACTTTTTACGGGACCGTAAGAGCCGGGAGCGGGACCTTTTTCCCGTAGACAATACCTCTCCCCACTTCTAGGAGTCACCCATGCGGCGAATGCGTCATTTCTCTTCGGTGCCTGTTTCCTCGCCGGAAACCGGTTCAGGCCCATGCCTCGCCACGCCCGTTGAACCCGCACGGCTCGCGCAAAATCCCGCCCGCCACCCTGCGCGGGGCTTCACCCTCGTCGAGTCCATGGTTGGCACCGTGCTCTTCGCCATGGTCATGATCGGCGTTTACACCGGCCTCGTTCAAGCTTATCACATGCAGGCAGTTAGCCGCTATCGCGATAACGCCCGCGCCATTCTGCGGACCTACGTGGACCAGTTTCAACGGCTCTCCACCACGACGGAATTTAGCAACGTCCCCTACTCACGCTGGCTTTTCGTTCCCACCGGCGGCTTTAGCGGCGACGGCCTGTCCACCACCGGACTTTGCACCGACGACATCCGCGCCATCCCGGACCCCGGCCCTCCCGGCAACCTTATCCTGACGCCCCCGATAGAAATCACCCTCGGTTCATCCAACCCCGCCGGCCAGACCGCCTCGTGGTCCGCTTGGCCCCGCCCCGCCCTGAATCGCAGCGCCATCACGGAGAGCTATGCCTTACCCGCCCAGCTCAGCCGCGAAATCAGCTACATCAATCCCGCCACCGGCGCGGTCAGTAACACCCTTAGCATCGGCGACTCCGGCTACATGCTCCAGGGCGTCTTCCGGATCACTTTCACCTACAATCGTAAACTTTGCACCGAAACCTTAAGCGTGATGCGCGTGGTCAAATGAGCTCCTTCTTCTCACCCTTCAAACGCCGGCCTTCGATGCCCTCGCCCGCCGGCACTCCCGCGTCCCGCGCCAAACCCGGCTTCACTTTGGTGGAGATCATCGTCGCCGTCGCCATCGGCACCGCCCTGATGACCGCGATGGCCGTATCGTTTATCGCCGTGCTGCGTTTTGCCTACAAGAACGAGAGCCTCGACACTGCCGTCACCACCTCCCGCGTTGTTCAGGAAACGCTCAACAGCGAACTTTCCCAAGCCATCAGCCAAGTCACGCCGACGGTTATCCGACCCGTCTTCTCGGACAACAGCACCACCTCCCCCACCCGCTTCGGGCAGATGAGCTACCGCGTGCCGATCAACTCCTTCGGCACGGTGCAGAACAACACCACTTACACTTCGAATGCCATTCGTATCCAGCTTCCCGAGGCGACGGGTGATAAACAGGTGAAGGCCGGTGACTTTCTCATGATTGACAGCCCCAACCTGGGCACCGGCGTGCGCATCACCGCCGTCAGTGGCGGCCCCACTGCGTTCAATCTCACCTTGGAGAGCACCATTCTTGCCGCCTCCTCGAGCGTTGATCGGGCGAACTACACGGCCGACACCAATATTTTCATCCCCGCCAACGCCTTGGTGCGCATCCAGCGCGAGCGCCAGTTCCGCACCGTCGTCCCCACTTCGGGCAGCCCCGTCGCCGAACTCCGTTGGTTCGAATCCACCTACCTCATTGATTCCACCAACGCGAACTCCTATCGCGTCATCTCAAACGACCTCGACTCCACAAGGCGCTGGCTCTTCGCCCAAGTCCCTGCCGACCCCTCCGCAGGCGATCTGGCGAGAGAGTCCTCCGTATCATGGAACTACACCTATCGGACGACTAGCCGGGACCGCGCGGTCGGAGGCAAAACCGACTACCATCAGGGCAACTACGTCGAGGGACTCATCATTCCCAAAACCGGCGATCCCCTCAGCACGGCATCCATCCTCGCCGTGAAATGGACCAGCACTCTGGGCTCCACCACCACGCTTGGCTCCACCACCACTCTGGGTTCCACCACCACCGCCGGTTCCTCCTCAACCACGACTCTCGGTTCTACCACCACCGCCGGCTCCACCACCACCGCCGGCTCCACCACCACCGCCGGTTC
>JAIYBI010000270.1 GCA_027488595.1 Opitutaceae bacterium
GAAAAAGCCTTCGCCGACGCCAAGCTCCCGATCCTCTTTTGTTCGCCGACCATGGAGCTGGGAGTGGACATCCGCCTGCTCAATGTCGTCAACCTCCGCAACGTTCCGCCCACCCCTGCCAACTACGCCCAGCGCAGCGGTCGCGCCGGTCGCTCCGGCCAGCCGGCCCTCGTTTTCACCTACTGCTCCGGCACCAGCCAACACGACCAGTGGTTTTTCAAGCGCCCAGAGCAGATGGTTTACGGTGCGGTCTCCACGCCCCGTCTCGACTTGGGCAACGAGGATCTCATCCGCTCGCACGTTCAGGCCATTTGGCTCGGCGAGACTGGCACCCGACTTGGTCGCTCGTTGCGCGATGTGTTGAGCGTCGAGGGCGAGACTCCGTCCTTGGCCCTTCTCGGCTCCATCCAGACCAGCCTTTCCGCGCCACACTCCCGCGAGGTCGCACGCCTCAAAGCCCGCAGCATCTTGTCCACGGTTCGTGACCTAAAGGACTGCCCGTGGTTCTACGACGGTTGGATCGACTCCATCCTCAACCAAGTGCTCCCCGAGTTTGAAAAAGCCTGCGAACGCTGGCGCACACTTTTCCGCTCCGCTCATCGCCAGATGGATCGGCAAAACAAAGTCCGCAAAGACGCGTCCGCCGCCCCGCGCGACAAGGACGAGGCCCGCCGCCTTTACGCCGAGGCCGAGAGCCAGCTCAAGCTTCTCACCGAGGCCAAGCACGCGACCCAGTCCGATTTCTATTCCTACCGTTACTTCGCCAGCGAGGGCTTCCTTCCAGGCTACAGTTTCCCGCGCCTCCCGCTCTCTGCCTACATCCCCGGCCGCAAACGCGTGAGCGGCAGCGACGAGTTTCTCTCCCGTCCGCGTTTTCTCGGCATCTCCGAGTTCGGCCCGCACGCCTTGGTTTACCACGAGGGCGCACGCTACCGCATTCACAAGGTCATCATGCCGGTGCGCGACGACGCCACGTCCACCAATCTCCGCCGCGCCAAACTCTGCTCTTCCTGCGGTCACCTGCATCCGGTGGACGACCGCACCCCGGTCGATAAATGCGTGCAGTGCGGCCACGTGTTTGGCCGCTCCGATCACGAGCTGCCCAATCTCTTCCGTTTGGAAAACGTCTCCACTAAGCGCGTGGATCGCATCAGCTCCGACGAGGAGGAGCGCATGCGCCAGGGCTTCGAGTTGCGCACCGCCATCCGCTGGGCCGAGTCTCGCGGCGCTCCCGTTTTCCGTCGCGGTATCGCCCGACTCGGCGACGAGACTACGCTCACGCTCACCTACGGCCACGCCGCCACCGTATGGCGAATCAACTACGGCCTCAACCGCCGCGAAAACAAAGAGGATCGCGGCTTCTGGCTCGATGTGGAGCGCGGCTATTGGGTGCGCACGCCCAACGATGCCGACGACACCACGCCGGATCGCAACACCCCTGATCCCGCCAGCGCCAAACGCGAAAAGGTCATACCCTTCGTCGAAGACCGCAAAAACTGTCTCCTCGTCGAACTCTCTCCGCTTCCCGTCGATCCGCGCATTCTCCCGTCTCTCCAAGCCGCACTCAAGCACGCCATCCAGATCGTCTATAACCTCGAAGACATGGAGCTGGCCGCCGAGCCCTTGCCCGACCGCCAAGGCCGCAAGCTCATCCTGCTCTACGAATCCTCCGAGGGTGGCGCGGGCGTGCTGCGTCATCTCATCGACGACCACGACGCCCTCGCCAAGGTCGCCGCCAAGGCCCTCGAAATCTGCCACTTCAGCCCCACCGGCCAAGATCTCAAACGCGCTCCGCGTGCCTTGGAAGACTGCGTGAAGGCCTGTTACGATTGTCTCCTCAGCTACTCAAACCAGATCGACCACCAGCACCTCGACCGCCACGCCATTCGCGATCTGCTGCTCCATCTCACCACGGCCAGCGTCGGCGGCTCCTCTACCGCCCAAGATCCCTCCGACCAGATGGCCACGCTTCGCTCCCAATGCGAATCCGGTCTCGAAAAGGAGTGGCTGGAGTTTCTGGAGAAGAACCGTCTTCGCCTGCCCACCCACGCCCAGCGCCGAGAGCCGCTCGTCGGCTCTCGCCCTGATTTCACCTACGACCTCCCCGGCAGCCACGTCGCCATTTACGTGGACGGACCGTATCACGACTTCCCGGAGCGTGCCGCCCGCGACAAGGAATTGCGCGAGCGCATGGAGGATCTCGGCTGGCTCGTCATTCGCTTCCACCACGCCGAGGAATGGCTCGCCGTTGCCGCCAAATATCCCAGCGTCTTCGGTAAACCTTCTGTCCCCTCTGGATAGCTTGTCCTGATGCCTTTTTCTCCCGGTAACATCGTCAACGCCCGCGGCCGCGAATGGATCGTTCTGCCCGAATCCAGCGACGAGTTCGTCCGCCTGCGCCCCCTTGGCGGAGCCGATGAGGAATCCACCGGCATCCTGACCGCCATCGAGCCCGTCGTCAGTGCCGAGTTCGCCGCGCCCGATCCCGACAAACCCGGCGACTACCGCTCCTCCCGCCTCCTCCGCGACGCCGCCCGTCTCGGCGTGCGCACCACCGCCGGCCCTTTTCGTTGCTTCGCCAGCATCGCCGTCGAGCCGCGTCCCTATCAACTCGTCCCGCTCCTCATGGCTCTGCGCCAAGACCCGGTGCGCCTGCTCATCGCCGACGACGTGGGTATCGGCAAAACCATCGAGGCCTCTCTTATCGCCCGCGAACTCCGCGACCGGGGCGAGATTCAGCGCATCGCCGTCCTCTGTCCGCCCCACCTCGCCGAGCAATGGCAGGCCGAACTGCGCGACAAATTCCATCTCGACGCCACCCTCGTTCTCCCCGGCACCGCCGCCCGCTTGGAACGCGCCTTGCCGCCCGACTGCCAGAGCATCTTTGAACACTACCCGGTCGTCGTCGTCTCGCTCGATTACATCAAATCGGAAAAACGCCGCCACGA
>JAIYBI010000350.1 GCA_027488595.1 Opitutaceae bacterium
CTCCAAGAGCGCCAAAAAGACCTCAACGAGCGCGTGGGTATCCTCGCAGCGCTAGAACAAAAAACCTGCAAGGTAGCCGACCAATTCGCCTTCGCCCGTAAATGTCCCTGCTGCGAGGAAAAGACACCAGCTACGATTATCGGCACGCGCTTCCGCTGCGAGAATTGCGACAGCGAATGGGGCTTAAAAGACCGATCCGGCGCGATGTTTATCGAGCCTAAGCCGACCGCATCCGGAGAATCCCGTGACCCAGTAAAATGGGGCGCCGATTGGATTCAATCGAGCCGAGCCCAATAAATCCACAGACGCGGGGCCGGCCCTTTCCTCAGGCCGGCACAAGCCCCGCGCCAGCAGGACGAACCGCCTCGACCACAAATAAGACTCCTCCTGCAACCTTGGTTTTGGATCGGTGATCGAAGAACCATCACAGGATTCTGTAGGCGCGGCGACGTGGAATGAAACCGGTATCCTCGGTCATATTGGTTTTCTCGATACGCCACAACTTGTGGAGCCAAAACGAGTGGTCGCGGCCGTCTGGATCTGCGACCTGTTCAAAATTCGTCTGCATCCATCCGATGCGGCCGTCCCCGTTGAAATCGACGATGTCGTTGTCATCCCAGTCGTAGGTTTCGTGGGTGTGCATGACATATCCACCTGCACCGTCCGAAAGTAGAAAAACAACCTGCACCAAGTCGGCCCAAAGGCCGCACCCTCTGTAGCTGATCTTCGCGATCAAGTCGGGTGTGTCGCCGGCGTTCAAACATACCGCATACACCCCGGTCAGAACCGGAGAGCCTTCAGTAGCCACAGGGAAAGCGGCGTCTTTGCCGGCTTTCCCAATTACAAGTTGGAGGTCGGCACCCGTGGCACCCGGACGCCGACGTAACGACACCTGGGCTCGATCCGTCTGGGTCATCGACACTGTGAACCTGTCGGTGGTCTCATCTGCTGATGATTTCTCCTGACCGGCGACGAGCAAAACCGAGCGCACGCGTTCAGTGGGGAAAAAGGGGCCGTAGCCGGGGACGGCATTAACAACTAGAGGTGTGCTCAAAAAAACGCCTAGAAGGATGCGTGGAGTGTTCATGGGATGAGTGGTCAAAACCTGAGCAGTTGGAACTGGCCTGAGGATTTGAGACGGAGGTAGGAGTGTTTTGAGATCTTGCCCGTGCGCATGTTCGCAAGCCGGACCCACGCGACCCAGCCTTCGGAATCGGACCAGCGCAGGACCATGTCGGAATTCACCACAGGTCGAAGCCCGAGCTTCTTCCAATTCAGTTCGATGGCCTCGATCTTTTGGGTGATCCGCACCGTGAGCGTCGGGTCGCTGCGTCGCGGGTGTTCGCGGAACTCCGGCACGGGGTATTGCCCAAGCATGCACCGTAAAACCCAATAGATGATCGCCGTAATTTGCCGGTGCTCTTCCGGATTGGTGGCGAAGCGACGGCAGATTCCCGCGCACGCGCCTAGCTCGACCGGGTCAAAATTAGCACGACCGATCCTTTCCACGTATTCCAACCAGACACACGGAATGCATGCGAGAGCCCGCTCCAGGCCGAATACGAAACAGCCGATTCGATCGGCATGGTGGTTGTCGTAGTCAACCAGCAGGTCGATGACCTGTTCGGGAAACCGCGGCATCGTCGAAGAGGCGGTCACAACCGGTCGCAGCCCGAGTTCATGCTCGATGGCGACGCACAGTGTGAGCACATCGCGATATTGCTCTCCAATGTTCTGTTTCAGGGCAGCGTTCAAACTGAGCAGCAGGAGTGACCAGCGGCCACGGGCCTGTGCTTCAGCATCGAGTTCCCACGGCTCGTGATGATCTTCAGACATGGAACATCACCTCCTTTTGACGGGCCCGCTTTTTGAGCAAAAAGTTCGATGCCATCGCTTCAAAAACCCTCATTCCGCCTTTGCTGAAATCGATACTGGCAGGATCAATATTCTCACCCGCTTGGGCTGCAAGCTGGGTGAGTCCGTAGGCATCCAAGAGCGCGGGAATCTCTTCAAGCGTGGGATAGTTTAGCATGATGATATCCTGATGGAATCGGGCCAAAAGCTCGGTGGGTATCGCCTGAATTTCTCGTATCCGTGACTCGATACAGATTTCGGAGCCCGGGCCACCGAAGCCGATGCGGCTCTTGGGGGCGGAGGTTACCGACTGCCACGTGCCTGCGGCCAGGATGTAGATGTTGTCGGTTTTCGGATCTGCGACGGCTTCCTCGACCTTGCTGTGACGACGGTAGGCTTCGATGGGCCACGCACCGTCCAGCAGCAGGTAGATGTCGGCCATGACGCTACGGGCCCATTCGGAATTTGAAGTTCCAGACGAGAGTTTGTCGCACTCATCGATGAACACCAGAACCCGCTCGTGCTCGGAGGCAGCTTCCAGAATTTTGTAGGGGGTAGGCTGGTAATCTTTGGACACGCCTTGGGGCATCCAACCACCAAATGAGAGATGAAGAAAGTGCGCTCCCAACTGCTGGGCGAGGTGTTTTGCGATAGCGGATTTCCCGGCTCCGGTGGGTCCCGCGACGAGGGCGAAACACTTCGGTTTTAGCGGCAATGATTCGTAGTCCTTTTCGTAATACAACCCCGCAAGGGCGAAGACCCGGTC
>JAIYBI010000525.1 GCA_027488595.1 Opitutaceae bacterium
CTCCTCGCGCAAAATGGACCGGCGCAACCCTCAGCGCATGGACTTCACGCCGGACCAAACTCCGGAGTTTGTCGCGCTCGTCGCCGACGCCAACCGCCGGCTCCAGCTCGCCGTCCTTGGCTTCACCTACTCGCACTCGCCCAAACCCGCCCAGACCCCACCTCCTGTCTCCGCCCAATGAAACCACTCGTCGCCCTCCTCCTCGGTCTCGCCGTCCTGCCGCTCCGGGCAGCCCCCGCCGCGTCTTCGCCCTTCGTCTACCTGGGATCCACCAACACTGCCTACGAGGACGCACCTCCGGTGGATTTCTTTCACACCCAGTTCTGGCTCGACGAACGATCGCCGGGAGTCGAACCGTCAGACGTCATCGTTCGCGGACCATGCCAGATCTATACCGACCGGGCCCGCCTCGGCTTCCTTAGCTTTGCGGTCGAAGAACGCAGCCGAGTCTTCGTCCGTGAAACCACGCTCGAAGTCAAAAACGAGCTTCGCGTTCGCTCGGGCTCCCTTGAGCTGCAAAAAGACTCCCGCCTCGTCGCAGGCAGAGAAATTGTCCTGGGCGAAACCTCCGGCCGCGGCCGCCTCACAATCGTGGACGGCTTGCTCAAATCTGGCGAACCACGCGTGAGCTGCGCGAAACTAAACCTTTCTGAAGGCTCCGGCCTCAGCTTCCGCTGGCTCTTCACGCTACCACAAGGCCTGCCGGGCAACTCCGTCCCGCTTATCGAGGTGGGCGACGAAGTTCAGCTGCCCCAAGTCGGACTGCTTTTCGTATCCTTGGAAAACCCACGCGACGGACTCTCTCTCGTGCCGGGCGACTACCTGCTGCTCAAGGCTAGCCGCATCGAGGGCCCGCTTCCGCGTCTCACCGCCACCGATGCGCCCGGCGCGCACAAACTCGACTTCTCCCTCCAGCTCAACCCCGAGCGCACGCGCCTCCTCCTCGTTGTCCGCCCCGCCCCCTGAACCGCCTTGCCTATCTCCATGTCGCCCCACCGCTTTTTCGTCACGCTCCTCTGCGCCGTCTCGCTGTTCTGCCGCGTCCTTGCAGCCCCGTCGCCCGCTCCCGACGCGCACAGATTTCTCAACTCCCCCTTCGCCTCCGACCTCGCCCCCTCGGTGATCCGCGCCGCCGCCGCCCGCGTCGCCGCCCACCACCTCGCCGAACCCGCCCCTGCTGGCGAAGCCCCCGGCGCAGCCACGCTCTGGCGCGAGGGCCTGCTCGCCGCCGCCGACCTCACCGGCGACGCCCGCCTCCGCACCTCCGCCGATGCCCTCCCGCCGACGACCCCCGATGCCGTCGCCGCCCTGGGATCCTCCGCACCAGACAACTCCACCCGGACCACCGCCCTCAAACTCCACGCCGCCCGCGCCGAACTCGCCGCCCTGACCGAGGCCCAGCGCTGGAACGCGCCCTCATTTCAGGTGCTCACCAACATGGCCAACCGCAAAATCGGCTCCGATCCCGACTTCGTGGCCGCCGCACTCGGAACCCACGCCCTCGTCTGGGGCGTCAACCAACCGCTCGGCATCATGGTGATCGACTACTTCCGCGTGCCCCTGATCACCGGCTGGCGCAGTCTCCTCGCCCGCGTCGGGCCCGACGGAACCATCGCCGGTCCCCCCGCCGAGGCCCGCCTCCGCGCCGGCGCCTTCCTCCTCGCCGCCCGCGAGGTCCTCGCGCTCAGCGAATTCATGGCGCAACCGCAGCCCTACACGCGCAGCGACCGCTACCTTCAAGATCTCGCCCTCCAGAAAGAGATTCTAGCCAAGGCCAAAATCCCCTCCGCCTCCGACAGCCTCACCGCCCTGCGCCGGGCCACCGGCTGGCAGCTCAAGAACCTCGACACCAAGAGCGGCAAGACCCCCGACGCCTTCTGGCTGCGCGGCACCTTCTTCGCCGGAATCATGGCCATGTATCACCAATCCGGTGACAACTACTACCTGCGCACCGCCCGTGATCAGGCCAAGAAAAACGAGTTCAAGCCCGGCCACCTCGCGGACGGCGTGAACGGCGCCGACGACCTCGCCATCTCCCAGCTCTACTTGGATCTCTACGCCATCGACAAAAATCCAGATCAACTCGCACCGACTCGCGCCGCGCTCGACGCCGTCCTCGCCAAGTCTAAGCCCGGAGCCTTCGAGTGGTATTGGGTGGACGCCCTTTTCATGGCCCCGCCCGTCTGGCACCGCATGGCCAACCTCACCGGTGAAACCAAATACCGCGACCACGCCAACCGGCTCTTCTGGGAAACCTCCGACAAGCTCTGGGACGCCGACGCCGGCCTCACATATCGTGATCGCACCTACATTGTGCAGCCCGACGGCATGCAGCTCCGCGAGACCGACGGCGAAAAAGTCTTCTGGGGGCGCGGCAATGGCTGGCTCGTCGGCGCGATCTGCCTCGCCCTCGACCAGCTTCCGGCCGACCACCCCGACCGTCCTCGCTACGAGGCCCGCCTCAAATCGCTTCTCGTGTCACTCGCCAAGCTCCAGCAGCCCGGCGGCCTTTGGCCCACCAGTCTCCTCGATCAAAAGGGCTACCCGCTCGGCGACACCAGCGCCACGACGCTCTTCACCTACGGCTACGCGTGGGCCCTCAACCATGGCCTGATCGACAAGGCAACCTACCTGCCCGTCGCGCTCAAAGCCTGGGCCGCCTCCGTCGCCTGCGTGGACGAACATGGCCGCCTCACCTACGTGCAAAGCCAGGCCGACAGCACGCGCGCCTACGTTTACCGCACCACCAACCACGAATACGCCACCGGCACCCTCCTCCTCGCCGGCTCGGAAATGCTGCCGCTCCTACGCGAACGCGACGCCGCGCAAAAGCCCGTCGATCCCAAAGCCAAAACCATCGACGCGTCCGCGACCGACCGCATCCTGCCTCCCGCCGCCCTCAAGTCCGGCCCGCTTTTACCCGCCGACCACGTCTGGGCCGATGCGATCAACGCATTCCTGAAAAACCAGCCGACAGCCAAGATCACGCCCACCGGCCTCACCAAGGCCGACTACCTGAAGTTCATCCGCGCCCACGTTGTCGCCTACGGCAAGTTCCAGCGGGCCGACGGCGCGGTAACCGATGCCGTCGTGCCGGGCCGCATGGACTACATCACGCCCGGTTATGCGATGTGCGTCGCCGGCCTCGTCGCCCTCGACGGCGAGCGCGAACCCGTCCTCATCGAAAGCGGCGCCCGCGCCATCGACTACGCGGTGGACGCCCTCGCCCGCGGCCGTTCAGCGTTCGTCCACAGCCACAGCGAATTCTGGCC
>JAIYBI010000399.1 GCA_027488595.1 Opitutaceae bacterium
GGCGGGGGAAGCGAGGTTTTCGGCGAGGAAGCGGTCGAGCGTTTCGTAGAAGGCGAGGCGGTCTTTGGCGGCATAGAAACCATGGCCGGCGAGAGAGCGGTAAAACGTTTCGTGGGGGATGCCGCGCTTCTTCAACTCGCGAGCGAGCATGCGGCTTTGTTTGACGGAGACGATGCGGTCTTCGCGGCCGTGGGCGATGAGGACGGGAATGCGGAAGCGGTCTATGCGACCGAGCGGGGAAAGCGCGTCGTAGGCCGCCTCGTCTTTTTTGGGATCACCCAGCAAGGAGGTCAGAGAGGCGTATTCGGCGGGGCGGGCGCCGCTCGCGAAGCGTTTGGATTTCACGTGTTCGGCCCAGTCGAAGACGCCGCAAACGCTCACGGCACAGCGAAACAGGCCGGGCTCCTCGACCGGTGCGGCAATGGCGAGGTAGCCGCCAAAGCTGCCGCCCATGATGGCGACGCGGGCGGGATCGAAGAGGCCGCTTCGCAAAGCGGCGCGGGTGGCGTCTGTAACATCGTCGCGCATGGCGACGAAGGCACCCTTGTAGTCATCGGACTCTTCCGGCCAAAGGTAGCCGGAGGAGCCGCGGTAGTTGGGCTGGAGCACGGCGTAGCCGCGGGAGGCGAGGAACTGGACTTCGGGATCGAAGTGCCAGGCGTCGCGGACGTGAGGGCCGCCGTGGGGGAGGACGACCAGAGGAGCGGGCTTGTTGCGTGAAATGCCGGCGGGAATGGTGAGGTAGGCCTCGAGGGCGAGGCCGTCGCGGGCTTTGAAGGTGACCGTTCGGGCGGGGAGTAGCGATTTACCCATGAGGTCGGGCGCGACTTCGCCGAGGCGGGAAAGTGTTTGGGTCTTGAGGTCGTAGAGATAAAAAACACCGGGTTGGCGGGGGCCGGAGGATTTCACGAGGAAGCGGTCCTCGGCGTCGCTGAATTCGACGATGCGGTGGTCTTCGTCGGGCGGCAGCTTCTGATCAAGGGCTTGTTGCAGCTCGGTGAAGACGGGTGAGAGCCAGCGGCTTTGGGAGCGCTGGCGAACGTGATGAAAGCCCACAAGGGTGCGGGAGCGGCGGGAAAAAACGAGGTCGGCCTCGGACAGGTCGAATTCGCGGTCGGTGTGGATGGGGTCGAGGTAAGCGCCGGTGGCGAGTTCCATGCGCCGGAGTTGGGAGCCGGCCGCGGGGTCGCGGGTTGCCACCCAGGCGTAGGTCGGGTCGGGGTCGCGGGCGATGGGGAGGATTTTTTCGCGAGCCGGTGGCGGGTCGCGCCACGCCTGGGCGGCTCCGTCCCAATAGGCGTAGGTGACCGTGTTTTTAAGGAAGCGGAAGGCGAAGGCCGGTTCACCGTCGAGGTCGGCCGCGTAGCCGAGCACCAGGCCATCGGGCGCGGGGTAAGTTTTGGTGACGGATTCGGAAAGTTGTCCCGGACTCAGGGTGCTGCCTCCGCGAGTGTCCGCGAGCATGGGCTCAAGTGATCGGCGGGTGTTGATTTCGTGCAGACGTCCGGAGCGTCCATCGTCCATCGCCGAACTCCGTATCCAGATCAGGGCGCGGTCGGGGCGGGCTTTGGGAATGCCGACCAAGTCTATGACGTCAAACAGGCGAATGGGGATGTGGCGGTTTAGACGAGCGGGCGACACCGAGTAGAGGCCAAGACTGTAGAGTTTGTCTTTGGCGACGTTGAAGAGGAGGCGGTCGACGTTCTGCCAATAAACGCGGTAGATATCCAAATCGGGAGTCCCTTGGAGGGCGGACGGTTTGAGGGTCTCAAGATCAATGATAAGCAGGCTGGACACGTCGCCGTCCCAACTCGCGGTGGCGGCGAGTTTCTTTCCGTCGGGGGACAGGGTGGCGTAGTTGAGGAAACTGGGGCCGAAGAGATTCGAAAGGGTGGGAAGTTGAGGCGCGGGCGCGGGCTTCGGCGTAAGCGTGGACGCCGGCTCCGCGACTAGGGCGGAAGCGCTCATGAACACGGCGGTGAAGACGCAACAGGCGAGACGAGAAATCATGCCTTGCCGAGGTAGCAAAAACCGGGCTCAGCCGCGCTTCGGGCCCCACTTGCGGTCGTTTTTGATTTCGAGGCGTTTCGTTTCGACCTGTAGGCCGGCGACGGCGGGGTGGTGGCGGAGGGGGCGTGAAATGTCGGCGGGAATCTGTCATCAGCGACTACTTGTCGCAATGTGCCGGAACTGGCCGCCTGAGTTTGGTAAATGAATTACATCAATCGCCAGCTCTGAGGCATTTTGAGTCGGGGATGCTGAAACTGGGGCTGATGTTACGTTTGGGAAAACGGGGTAACATTGTAATCGATTTCGTTTTGACCGTAAAGAAATGGCGCGTGTAACCGTTTCAAATGCACTTCTCTCGCATCAATTTCAAAGTCGCCCTTACGATAACAGCTCTAGGTTTTGCCACAGTGGCAGAGGCGCAGACCAGCTACTCCATATCGCAACCGCTTGAAGATGGGCAGTTTGCTGTAGTTAATCATGGCCGTGGTCAATCGTTTACGGTCTCCGCGCAAGGGCAAGGTGCGGGTTCGTTGGGAGGGGCGACGCAAGTGCGGTTGGACGACGTGACCTTCATGTATGGACAAACTTTTCAAGCGACCTCTGCGGGAGCATCTTTTAGCCGATTATACGTTTACGACACGCTTCCTAGTAATTTGACCGATTTGAATACGGGCGTCGGGGCTTTGTATACGAGCACCTCATCTTCATCGAGCGGGTTTTTTGCCACCCATAGCTTTACCTCCGCGTTTGTAGATACCTCGACGACCTACTACCTTTTCTACAATGCGAATCAGCAATTCAGGTATTCCTTCGCGACAAACCCATATAGCGGTGGCCGGATTTGGTATCGGCAGGGCCCGACGAGTGACTGGCAGATGACTGGTGGAGCAGACCAACTGGATGCCTATTTCGTGATTAACACGTCGGTAATTCCGGAGCCTGCCACTTTCTCGACCTTGGCCGGTCTGGCCGTGCTGGGGTGTATTCTTTCACGACGCCGTCGAACGCAGTCAGTGGAGCGTTCGACCGACGCTTAACTTCAGCGGTCGTCGCTCACTTTGACTAGCCGCGCTTCGGGCCCCATCTGCGGTCGTTTTTGA
>JAIYBI010000507.1 GCA_027488595.1 Opitutaceae bacterium
ACCCGCCCTCGCCGCCCTCGCCCGCGAGAATGTGCCCGCCTGGCGCGCCACCTTGCTCGAACTGCTCGCACCCCACGTCACCGAGACCGCCGTGCGCACCGTCATGGAAACCGCCCTGCGCGCCGCCGACCCGCTTGAACGCGCTGCCGCAGTGCGCGGTCTCGCCAACCAGCCCGACGCCAGCGTCGTCCTTCGTCCGCTCCTCGCCGATCCGGTGCGTCTTGTCCGTCTTGACGCCGCCTGGGCTCTCAGCACCGAGCTTCCGGCGGACTCCCCTTTGCGGCTCGAGCTCGACGCCTACCTCCAGCTCAACCTCGATCAACCCGGTGGCCTGGTCCGTGTCGGCATGGACCTCGCAAATCGCGGACGACTCGACGAGGCCCGGGGAAAACTCGAACTCGCCGCCAGCCGAGACAGCACGTCCACCGACATAAATCTCCTCATCGGCCAGTTGCTCGTGATGCAGCACAAACCCGCCGAGGCTGCCGCCCGCTACTGGCTGGCGGCCAGCGCACGCCCGACCGACGCCGAGGCACCCTACCGCGCCGCACTCGCGTATGCCGAGGCCGGCCAGACCGCCGGGGCGGAAAATGCCCTCCGCCTCACCGTCGCCCGCGATCCGTCCCGCGACCGCGCCTGGTATAATCTCGGCCTTCTTCTCGCCGCAGCCAATCGCCTGCCCGAAGCGATCGCGGCCCTTGCCGAGGCGGAAAAAATCTCCCCTGCATCCCCCGACTATCCCTACGCGGCCGCGACCGTTTACTTGCGCGCCGGAGACCGGCCTGCAGCGCGTGCGGCCGCCATACGCGCGCTCAACGCAAATCCGAATTACGCGCCGGCCGAACGTCTGCTCGCCGCCCCCTGAACCCTTCGCCTCCCCTCGCTTGCTCGGAGTTCAAAAAAACTGCGAATGCCTCTGCCAAGAGCGGTTTTGGTTTTTTATCCACCGAGAACAAAGATGGACGTGTTAACAAGATTGTGAGCGTTTCCAGGTATTGTGGGCGACTGTTTTGGCATTGGTATCAATATAACAAATACCACCATATTTATGCCCGAGTCAGGCACGCTATTTCGAAGGTAGACGATTTTGGCAGGGACAGATTGGGGATACTTTGGAGCTTAATTCAACCTGCGCTAAATCGCCCAACCATAAGTCCCCGCATCCGCCGACTCGACCTTGACTGTTTCCCCGTCTGAAACGTCAGCGAATCGCTGCTTGCGATTGTTGTTTGAAGCCCCTCGCAAGCGTGAGTTTTCTCCTGCGATTTCGTGCGCAGACGCCCCGGAATTCGTCCGACATTCTTGGCCCGACTTCCCCAAAAACATTGCGAGCTGAAACAAAGCTCCCCGGCGAATGCGTCTACCATACACCGGAGCACGAACTACTTCGACCTCGGCGTTATTCAGCTTGTCGGGACGTCCCTCATGCACGGGACAAAAACATCACCGCAACTTGACCGCGGGTGTAAAGCCCACCGCATCAATGCCCAAGTCCTTGTATTGATTACTAGCCCGGAGACGAATCACCACACGCTGGATTTGGGCGGCAGGATCGGCACTGGCAATGTGGCAGAAGAAAACCTCCTGCCCCTGATAATTCGCAACCGTATCCTCGACTTGGATACCAGTCGCTTGCTGGGAGATCAACAAATCCCCGGCCGCGTTGTAGAAATCCGCCGTCACGGTCTCGCCGACCTGGAGATTGGTCACGACAAAGGCCAGCGCACGCACCACCCGGTCTCCACGGAAACCCGCATCCGTTCCGCTGCCGAAGCCCAGCTCGTAGCTCTGCATGTGGCCGGTGCCGGGGAGAATGATCGCCGTGTAACCGCGGGTATTCAGCGCTTTCCCCCAGTGCTCGCGACGATCCATCGCACGGCCCGCCCAAGGCGCGGTGTCGTTCGCCTGCTTGAAGATGAGCCGTCCGCGCAGAGTCGTCCCGTCGGGCAACTCGCCATAGTTGGAGAACTCCTGGGCCGTGCCTTTGCCCTCGAAACCCTCCCACTCCTTGATGACCGCGAAACTCGGAGCCTTTAAAAGCGCCGCCACTTCAAAGGACGAATCAGCCTCGATGTCTATTCGCTCCGCTCCTTCCTCGTCGAAAACAGCGCCCGGCACCGGCACGAGCGGCACAATCGCGGCAGACGACAGACCTGAGGTGAACACGCTGAGCAAGAACACGGCGAGGGGAGAGCAGAACGATTGAATTTTCATGGCGGGGTTGGAGACGATGTCTCAGGGCAGGGATTTCTGGTTACGTTAACTCAAGCTAAAGCGGGTGACGGCGCATTCAGGAGCGACGGCCATGCTCGTCATAAAGGCGGATATGCGCGAGTAGGCCGGCGAAATCAGTCCACGCCACGCCCGCCACATTATCGGCCGCACCGTAAGTCATAAGCAGGCGGCCGTCGGGACGCACAATACCGCCACAGGTGAAAACGCACGGTGTCTTGAAGCGGCCTTCGAGCTCCCACCGCTTCTTCGCATATTGGAGACGATCCGGGCAGCGGTGTTTCACGACCGGCCAGCCGTCCGCGCCGGGTGTGAGAATCATGAACGATTGGGTGTAGCCGACTATCGCGTCCTGTTTGGCATGATACGGAAGCAACCACTCCCCGGACGGGAGCGGGAGCGGCACCCAACTGGCGCCGACGCGGTTGCCTTCCCATACGAACTCCGAGCGGGCGATCAAACGATGCGAGGCCGCCGCCGTCGGCAGATCCTCGATCCGATCCGCCACCGCCAGGAAGATCGCCGGCGGCAGGGCCGCGAACTCCGCCCCGAAGGAGCCGGGTTGAAACGGACGGTGCAGGCAGGCGTAGCGCTCGCGCCCGTCCAAGCGCAGTTTTTGCGGAAAAAGGAACACGTCGCGGTTATCGCCACGTTCGGGGTCGTTGAGGTGCGTGACGTAGGTAAATGCGCGCTCGTAGGCGCGGGCCTTGAGCGCGTCCATATCCACTTCCCACAACACGGTCACGGAGAGGTTTTCGGAAGCGGCGCGGCCAAGCTGGTGCCGCCCCTCGCGCGCCCAACCCGGCGCGCACTGCATCGGCTCGTCGTGCTCCCAGTAGGGCCCCGGCGCAAACATCCGGCACGCCGTCGTGCAATAAAGGCGCCCATCGAGGCGGAAGAGGCGCGGGTCTTCGATGCAACCGTTGGCGTGGTTGACCATCATCGTGCCATCACGCGCCCGGATGCGGATCGTCTCCGGCTTGGTGGCGAGCGCAGGTCCGAGCGCCGGCTTGGAAAAGTCGGCCTGCCAGGTCAGGCCCTCGTCGTCACTGGTGGCGTAGCCGAGAAAAATCGGGAAGGGCAGCGGCCGTCCCGCGACCTGAGCCTGCGCCCAGGGGCCGGTGGCGCGGAAAAGCATGTGCAGACGCGTCGTGCCCGGTTCGTCAATCACGGTCGGGTTGAGCAACATCGTATCCGCCCAGGCAATACCCGGTTGCGGCACGAGCACAGGTGCATCGAGCGTTTCAAAGACAGGCAGGGCCAGGGAGGCGAGGGAGGACATGGGAGATCAAAGGGGTGATCCGGGATGCTGCGAATGCCGCGCCCGCGCCGCAATCGGTGGCAGACTATACCGTAAAACGAAGCTTGGCCGACTGCGCTTTTTCCTGCGCCGGGGCCGCACGGCGCCCACCCTCAAACCGGGGGCACGTAGCTCTTGAGGCCGCCGTAGCGTTTGAACCCGCGCCAGACTACGAGAAAGAAAACCAGCCCGATGAAGCTGAGCACGCCGCTCATAAAAAAGGTGTGCCGATAAACGTGGCCGTTGAGATCAAGGTATTTTCCAAGCAGGGGCGGCAGCAGCATAAAGAAGGGCGCGCTCACTATGCCTGCTGCAGAGGCAAACTGGGCGAACTTGGCACGAGGGAAGAGTCGCTGGCCGATGGAGGCGGTGCCGGTGTTGTAGATGCCTTGGATCACGCCGTGGGCTACGAAGGCCACGGAGAAGGTCGCCGTATCGGTCGCTGCCCAGCCACCCCAGAACATGAAAATCGTGTAGAGAACCAACGAAAAGATGCCCAAGCGCACCGGATGAAAACGATCCGCCATTGCGCCGGTAACGTAGCTCAAGACCAGTGAGCACGCGTAGGTGATGACCAGGAGATTGCCATACTTGTTCATGTCCATCCCGATGCTCTTGGCGTAAAAAACACTGAAGGCGTTCACCGGCCCGCTGGCGAGTCCGCCCAGCATGAGCGCGAGAAAAACCCATAGATAATACGGATTGGCGAAACACTCCCGGGCATAGGCGCGGATCGGTTTCGTCATCCGTGCAAGGCCTGTGGCGTCAGGGTCAAGCGGTGGCGGCGGCGGATATTCACCTTCTCGCACGCGCAGACACATCAAAGTGAAGCCCACTCCGTAGAGCAGGCCCAGCCCGAGGAAGATGGTGGTGTAGTGCTGCTCGGCGTGGCCGATCAGCCAGAAGTTGAAAATCATGCCGGCAATCAGGCTGATCGCACGAAACAAACCGAAGAATCGGCCGATCACTTCCTGCGGCACGACGTCGTTGATCAGCCCGCCCAAGACCGCTTGGGCGACGGTCTGGAAAATCTCAAAAACGGTCCAGAAAAAGCCGAAGACAATCAAGCGGCACCCCACGTCTCCGGGAGAATTTGCGCCCAAGGCTTGGTGCAGCCAGGCGGCGACCGGCACCGTGTAGGCAAGACCTGCCATGGATAACGCGATCAGCGGCGTCGGGATGATAAGGTAGGGGATGCGCCGCCCCCAGCGCCCGCGATGCCGGTCGGATTTGACGCTGATGATCGGCACCAGGATCAAACCGATGGCGGCCGGAACGGAACCAACCAGCAAGCCCACCACAAAATCGCTCGAGCCAAACTGGCGAAGCATGAGCTGGGCGACAGGAGCGATCGCTCGATCCTTCATCGCCCACGCAAAATCTCCCCAAAGCAACCACGCGAAGAGCACAAAAAGCCCGGCGGTGGTGTAGGTCAGAGTGCCCGCCCTCCACACCTTGCGGCCATGCGGCGGCGGTTCCGCGCCATCGGCGGGAACAGTTGAACGCGGGATCTCTGCGGAGGCGGAATCAACAGGGGGCATCCACCCAACCGTGCCCATCACTCCGCTCGCCGCCAACCGCTAATAATTTTACCGTATAACCCCGACCTCAGCCTGGGTTTTTATGCCTGACGCCCGCCAAAGGGCGGTTCATCAAAGACAGCCGCTATACCGTATACCGCCAAACAGGTCGCAAAAACCTGAATTTGCGCTCATCTTGTCACCATGCCCTCCACCACCCCTAGATTTCCCCGCCGCTCCGGCTTCACGCTGATCGAGTTGCTCACCGTCATCGCTATCATCGGCATCCTTGCTGCGATCATCATTCCTACCGTGGGTGCCGTGCGCAAACGCGCCAAAATCGCGCAAACCACCTCCAATATGCGGCAGGTCGGCCAAGCAGTGGCCACCTACCTGGCGGAAAACAAAGATTTGATGCCTTACGCTAAAGAGAGAGGCGGTCTTCAACCTTCCACCCATGATTTTGTGCGTCTGATCGCTGTCGGCTTCAAGGGCTCGGGCAACTACGACGATCCCGCCACCCGCTTGGGTGCCCACTTGGCCCCCTACTTGAGCGTAAGAGGTGCAGTCGGCTCGGACGTCGCCATCCCTGCCCTTTCCGATAGTCTCTGGAAGGAAGCAGCAATCGCCAACGGTGCCCCCGTGGACACTTACTGGTGCATGCCCACATTCGTCCTCAACCCCGGCCTCAGCCGAACCTTCCACCCCAGCATTGATGCCGCCACCGTGTATCCGTGGGGCAAAGACAGCGGGTCCCCCTTCACAGTCGCCGCATCTTCCGGTTACGGCAAAGTCATGAGCCAGATCGGCGCTCCCTCGCGCGTCTGGGCCATGATACAGAACGACCGCCAGCTCCTCACCGACTCCCTAGGCCTTATCACTGCCGGCATGGTCGGCGCCAGCTCGCCGGCCACGCCAGTCAACGGAGGATCCTCACGCCTCGCCCTGATGTTTGATTGGAGCGTGCGCGGCATCGAGACTTCCTTCGATCTACGCAAGCCGCTCTGAGCATCTCGACCTCAAAGCCTGTATCTCCCCCCGGCCGGACTTCACAGTCCGGCCGTTTTCGTTTATCCCTTCCGCCACTCGCCATGCGTCCCACCCTGCTTGCCTTACTCTGTCTCCCCCTTTTCGTCATCGCCCAGCCAGCTCCCTCGCTGCTTGTCGCCCCTTCACCTGCATCCGGCGTGTTGCGTGCGGGCGAGCGCGCCAGCGCGGCCCTTGAGTTGACCCCCGCCGGATCCCCAGCCCCTGCTTCGCTCACCGCCTCGCTTCGCCAAGGAGGCCGCACCGAGATCGCAAAACTCGACCTGCCGCTCTCGGGAGGCAACACCACCCTCGAAGCCACCTTGCCCGAGCCGGGCTCGATCCTTGCCTTGATCAACGGCCCCACGCCCGACGGAAAAAAAGTTTCCGCCCGCGCCGGTTGGATTTTCTCCCCCGAGTTGATCCGTCCCGCCGCGCCCCGCCCGGATGATTTTGACGCCTTCTGGGACACCGAACTGGCCAAGCTCGCTCTCGTCCCGCTCGACCCCGTCCTGAGTCTCGGCAAGACGCCCGCCTCCGCCATCCCGGCCGGCATCGAATACACCCAGTTTTCCCTCGCCGTGAGCGCAACCGATCGCGTGCGCGGACAGCTCGCTTACCCGAAACAGGACGGGAAAAAGTTTCCCGCGCTCGTGATTTTCCAGTGGGCCGGCGTCTATCCCCTTTCCGCCGGCACCGTGACCGGCAACGCCGCGCAAGGCTGGCTCGCCGTTAACATCTCCGCCCACGATCTGCCCATAGACGAACCCAAGGCGTTTTACGACGCCCTAGCCGCCGGCCCGCTCAAAAATTACGGCTGCATCGGCAACGACGATCGCGCCAAAAGCTACTGCCTGCGTATGTTTCTCGGCGTGCGCCGCGCCCTGGACTTTGTTCGCGCCCAGCCCAGTTGGGACGGTCGCATCCTCGTTGCCCACGGCACCAGCCAAGGCGGCACCCAGGCCCTCATTGCCGCCGCGCTAGACCCCGCCATCACAGCGGTCGTGGCCAACGTCCCCGCCTACTGCGACCAGAACGGTCCCGCCGCCGGCCGCGCCCTGCCCCACCCCTACTGGCTCGCCAACATCGAGGGCCGCTCTTCCACCGAGGCCGTCGCCAGCACCGCGCGCTACTTCGACGTCGTCCATTTCGCGCCGCGCATCCGCGTGCCCGTGCTGGTGTCTGCCGGCCTCATTGACGAGACTTGCCCGCCCGCCGGCATAGCCGCCATGGCCAATCAACTCGCCGGCCCCAGGGAGGTGATCTTCATGCCCCAGGCCAACCACAAGGGCGACAACAACACCCACGCGCCCTACCTCGCCCGCTCAAAAGTCTGGCTGGACCTCCTTCGCACTGGAAAAGCCGCTCCGATTACGACGGCTGAAAAGTGATACGAATTTCACAGCGACTCAGACCTTTTAACGCAAAGACGCCGAGGCGCAGAGCATGAGATAACAAATCCGGAGGAAATACTGCTCCCCAGCTTTGGGACTTGGCGATAAAACCACGTTTTGGTCGCTAATGATTGCTTTGCGGCCTTCGGATCGTTCTTTGCGTCTTCGCGTTAAAAAATCTGAATTTTTCAGGTCGCTTTGGTATCAAACCACTCCGTGTTCGCTCCGGTCAGTGACTCGTGGATTAGCAATCCTCCCGCGTCTTTGCGCCTTTGCGTTAAAAAATCTGGGTAACTCGACCTCAAGCCATCAACGCCGCCTGCTCGCGGGTGATCGCGTGCTGCAGAGGCAGTC
>JAIYBI010000078.1 GCA_027488595.1 Opitutaceae bacterium
CGTTTGGGTGACGCGTGCGCGTTCGGTCTGAGGTCAGTTCGATCCCGGCGCCATTCCGCGCTCGCTGGCGGCCGCGAACTTAAGGATCGCCTGGAACTCTGCCGAGCCAGCCTGCGCGTGCGAGTTGAGTTTTTCGAGGGCCTGGGTGCGGTTGAGGCCGTCGCGATAC
This sequence comes from Opitutaceae bacterium, assembly GCA_027488595.1. Classification (GTDB taxonomy): domain Bacteria; phylum Verrucomicrobiota; class Verrucomicrobiia; order Opitutales; family Opitutaceae; genus IMCC26134_A. The sequence continues at coordinate 170 of JAIYBI010000078.1, forward strand.
AGCACGCGGAAGATCATTTTCACCCGCTCCAATTGCTCCGCCGTAAAGCCGCGCCGCTCCATGCCAACCTTGTTGTAGGCGCGCACCACGGCAGGCGTGCCGTCGGCGATGAAGTAAGGCGGCAGGTCATGCACCAGCTTGGCGGTGGCCGAGAGCATGGCGTGCGCGCCGATGCGGCAGAATTGATGCACGCCGCCGTAGCCGCCGATGACAACGTGGTCCTCGATGGTAACGTGGCCGGCGATCATCATGCCGTTGCTCGCCACGATGTGGTTGCCGATCACGCAATCGTGCGCGATGTGCCCGTAGGCGAGGAAGGTGTTGTCGTCGCCGATGGTCGTAAAACCCTCCGGAGCGGTCGCCGCGTGGACGGTGAAATACTCGCGAAACACATTGCGCGCGCCGATGCGCACGCCGGGGTTGCCGCCCTTGAACTTCAGATCCTGCGTCTTGCCGCCGATGCAGGCGTAGGGGAAAATCTCGCAGCCCGTGCCGAGCTGGGTGTTGCCCTCGACCGAGGCATGATGGTGGAGGCGGCAACCGTCGCCCAAGCGCACGCCCGCGCCGACATAACAGAGCGGACCGATCTCGACGTTGGCGCCGAGTTCAGCGGCGGATTCCACTACGGCGCTAGGATGGATTTTGACGGACATGAATTTCTGCGGTGCTGGGTAGTCGGCGGTTTCTTCAACGGCAAGCGTGTGCTCGCTCAGCCCTCGACTTCGCTGGTGTCGAGAATGGCAAACATCAATTCACCCGAGGAGACAACCTGACCGTTCACCGTGATGACGACCTCGGAAGTCGCGAGCTTGGCGCCGCGAGTTTTGGTGAGTTTGGCGTTGATGATGAGTTGGTCGCCCGGGCGCACCGGTTTGCGGAACTTCACTTTGTCCGCGCTCATAAAGAGCGATGTCTTCCCCTCGCTGCTGCCGCGACGCAACATGAGGATGCCGGCGGCCTGCGCCATGGCCTCGAGTTGCAGCACGCCGGGCATGACGGGGTTGTTGGGGAAGTGGCCCTGGAAAAACGGCTCGTTAATGGACACGTTCTTGATCGCGACGAGCGCGTCGTCGCCGATGAACTCCATCACGCGATCAATCATCAAAAACGGATAACGGTGCGGCAGGGTGTCGAGGATGCGGCGTATATCGAGTTCGGTCTCGGACGGCATCACCATGGCGGGACGCGGCTTCTTTTTCGGACCCTTGCGTTTCTCTTCGAGTTTCTCGACCAGCGCCTTGCTCAGCTCGGCGTTGATCGCGTGGCCGGGGCGGGTGGCGATGATGTGCGCCTTGACCGGCATGCCCACCAGAGTGATGTCGCCGATGATATCGAGGATCTTGTGCCGCACGAACTCGTCTTTGAAGCGCAGACCTTCTTTGGACAAAATCTTGTCGCCCTTGATGACGACGGCGCAGTCGAGGGAGCCGCCTTTGATTTTACCGGCCTTGATGAGCTCCTCGATATCCTCGTAAACCGTGAAAGTCCGCGCCGCCGCGATCTGGGTCATGTAAACATCCGGATCAATGCTCAGCGAAAGATGCTGGGTGTGGATGCCGCGATCATCGGCCGAGGTGCAGGAGATTTTAAAACCGTCATGCGGCAGCGCGATGAGCGAGGAGTTGCCCTTCTGAACTGAAACCGCCTCCTCCAGGACGAAATATTCGCGCTCCTTATCCTGCTCGGTGGGGTCGCCCTGCATGATCAGATCAACATAGGGTTTGGCCGAGCCGTCGAGAATGGGCGGTTCGGAGGCGTTCATCTCGATGATGCAGTTGTCCACCCCGCAGCCGTTCAGCGCGCTGAGAACGTGCTCGACGGTGTGGACTTTGGCATGGCCTTCCTGGATGGTCGTCTGGCGCACGAGATCACCCACCAGTGCGATGCGGGGTTTGATCTCGGGAGCTCCGTTCAGATCAATGCGGCGAAACACATAACCGCTGTCGGCTTTGGCCGGTTTGAGCGTGAGGGTCACGGTCTCTCCGGTATGGAGAGCCTGACCGGAAATAGAGACCTCGCGGGCGAGCGTGCGTTGTTTCATGCGGGTAACGAAATCGTCACAGTGCGGAATCTACCGCCGCCGGGGCAAGCCCCTTGTCAGCCACCGGCAGGCCGGCCCGCGCCTTCGCCGTCGCGAGCAACTCCGCGAGCAACTCCGGCCGCTCCGTCACCGCCAGCGGGTAGTGCCCGTCTTTGCCGCGAACTACCCGTGCGTCCGGCCTCGCCGCCGCCAGTAATTCCCCATGGCGCGGCGGGACCACGTAGTCGCCTTGACCGTGTGTGATCAGCACCGGCACTCCCGCCGGCAAGGCGCGCAACACTTTCACCGCATCGAAGCGCTCCCGCGTCAGCACCAGCCAGATTCCACGGTCGCGCGCCGACTCCACCAAGCCGGCGGGCGAACCTTCCAATACCAGCCCGCCCACCGCACGTTGACCCGCCAGCTCGGCCGCGAATACGCCGCCCAAAGAAAACCCGTGCACCAAGATTACGTCCCGCCGCACATCCGCCCGCGCTGCCAGCTTATCGAACCACGCCACCGCGTCCGCCCGGCAGGCGGCGATCGTTGGCTTGCCCGCTGAGCGGCCGTAGCCGCGATACTCCACTAGCAGCACGTGCGCCCCCAACGCGTGCCAGCGTTGGGCAAAATCCCGCGAGTCATCAATCAACTCCCCATTGCCGTGGAACACCATCACCGCCGGTGCCGGTCGCTCCGCCGAGGCGCTCTTCGCAGGCTGCCACCAGGCCTCGACCTCGCCTTCGGGAGTCTTCATCCACCACGTCTCGAAGCCGGGGAGGGTTGTCTGCCTCGCCGCCCGTTCCTTCCCGTGCATTGGGAAAATGATCTCCTCCTTCTTCCATGCCACGAAGGCGCACAAGCCCGTGTAGGTCACCGCCGCGATCACGACGAGGCGCACCACCGCACGCAAAAATCCACGCAACTTCAGGGGCATGGGCGCAGCGCACCACCACCCCGCCACGGCGTCAATCTAACGAGGCTAGGCCCCGCCGGCACTCAGCCCGCCGATGGCCGCCGGAACACCGCCCAGGAGCCAAGCGCCAGCACGGCGCTCAACGCCACAAACCAATCTCCCCACTGCACGTAGACCGTCTGCACCCCAAAAAACCGCGCATCCCGTGTCACCGGCAGAGTCGCGCTGCCGCGAAAATACACCGTGCCCGCCTTCTCGCCGCGCGCCGCCGGCTCCGTCCGCACCGCGCCGGTCTTGAGGTCCTTGGTCAACACCGCGCGGATCGCCCCGCACTCGTCAATCCAGCCGCTCCAGCCCGCGTTGCCCGCCCGCAGCACCGGCCGCCGCGTCTCCACCGCGCGCAACACCGCGTGCGCCGCGTGTTGGTAGGCCGCCGCGCCTTCACCAAACCAGCCGTTGTTGGTGTTAACCACCAGCACGTCCGCCCCCGCCCGCACACTCGCCCGCGCCAGCGACGGAAAAATATCCTCGTAGCAAATCAGCGCCCCGATGCGCGTCACCGACCGCGCCCCGCCCGCATCTTTCGGACCGATGGGCACGTCCAGCACGGCCGCATCGCGGCCGGGCGTGAAATCCCCGCCCACCGGCACGACTTTCTCCAGCCAGCCGAGCAGCGACCGGACCGGAACATATTCGCCAAAGGGCACCAGGTGCCGCTTCGCATAAAAGCTCTCCGCCACGCCCGTTTCGGGCGTCACCACAAAGACGCCGTTCATCCAGCGTTCCTCCGGTGTATCCAGCCCGTCATAACCAATCGAGCCCATGAGCAAGGGCACACGCGCGCGCGCCACGAGGTCCTCGGTCCATTTTTTCATGCCCGGATCCCCGCGCACCGCGAGAGGAGTCGTTGCCTCCGGCCAGAGCAAAAGATCCGGCTGCGTCGCCGCCGCCTTCAGCGTTTCCGATTCCAAGGTGCGAAGTATGTCGGCGGTCTCGTCCGGATCCCATTTCACCGCCTGCGGGATCGCCGGTTGCACGATGCCCACGTTGGCCCAAGGCAGGTGAAATCTCGCCCGGTTAAAGGTCTCGCGGGCCGTCAACAGCAGGCATCCGAGCAGCAGCACCATCGCCGCGAGAAACTCCGGGCAACGCGTGCGCGCCCGGTCCGCGGTGCCGGCATTGAGCAGCTTGTGAACGTAAGCCGCGAAGGCCACGTTCACCGCGATCAGCACAAATGACACCCCCCACGCGCCGGTGAAGGCCGCCGGTTGCAGCACGCTCAACCGCTCCCATTGCGTCGCGGACAAAGTAAGCCAGGGAAACCCGCTCAACACCCAGGTGCGCGTCCACTCCACCACCACCCACGCCCCCGCCAGCCCGAGCACCGCGAGCACCCGCTGCGCCCAAGGACGCCCGTCCATGCGCGGCATCACCCAGCGCACCGCCACGAACCAGCTCCCCACCCACGCGCCGATGACCGGTCCGAGCAGCAGCAGGCCCGCCCAGGTGACGTTGCTCAACCAGCCGAGGGTCAGCGTCCACGCCACCGCCTGCGCTCCCAGCACCGTGCCCAGATACAAACGCCAGCGCGGCGCACGGTAAGCCCAATAAATCCCGGGCGCGGCAAACACGTAGGCCAGTTCCGGATACCGCGTAGGCGGCATCATCGCGACCGAGGCCGCGACCATCGACACGAACACCGCCGCCGCCCAAAGCCAGGACTCGCGACGCTTGAAGAAGCCCGCGCCGGCCGACGCGGAGTCGGGATAGGGTGGCAAAAGAGAGTCGTCAGGTTGGGACTGCATACACGGCTGGGAGGGTGAATTGATTGCCGGCTGCCAGACGAGGCGAATCACACCGATACCCGATCACCAACTTCCCTTAAATGGGGCGGCCAACGGGATTCGAACCCGCGACCCCTAGAATCACAATCTAGTGCTCTAACCAACTGAGCTATGGCCGCCGTAAAGGGAGGGAAGAAAACGTAAGACCCACCCTCCCCTGTCAACCCTTCTTCTCGCCCCGTTCGTCAAAACCCTCACGCTGCCTGGATGTTCCTGCTCAAGAAAGTCATCGGCTTCCTGCTCATGCCCCTCCCGCTCAGCCTGATCTTTTTGGGTTTGGGGGTGCTTATCGTTTTGCTGCTCAAGCGCCGCCTCCTCGCCCGATTGTGCTTCGCGCTCGGCCTTTGCATTTTGCTTCTGACCGGAAATCGCGCCGCCTCCGGCCTGCTCTGCGTATCCCTTGAACGACGCTACGTCCCCGCCCCCGTCGCCTTCATCGCGGATAACTCCCGTCTCAGGGCCTGCGCATTCGTGGCGGTGCTGGGCAGCGGACACGGAAACGCGGACGACCTTTCGGCCAGCCAGCAGCTCAGTTCTTCGGGCCGCGCCCGGTTGGTCGAGGGCCTGCGCCTCGCGATCCTTTTGCCGGATACCCGGCTGATCGTCTCCGGTCCGCGCAGTAGCGCCGATCGGCAGACCCACGCCCGCGTCCTGGCCGATGCCGCGGTTGAACTCGGTTTCCCGCGCGGGCGTATCCTGGAGATTGATACGGCACGCGACACCGCCGAGGAAACTGTGGCCCTTGCCCGGCTCGTCGGCGGCGAGCGCGTGGCACTGGTCACCTCGGCCTACCACATGCCGCGTGCGATGCGACTGGCGAAGCACGCCGGCCTGGCGGCGGTGCCCTGCCCTTCGGATTACCTGGAACGCGACACCCCGAACGTGTCCGGCGCCGGCTGGTTGAGTTGGGATGCGGAATCTCTCGCCAACAGCACCCGCGCCTGGCGCGAATACATCGGCCTGGCCTGGACGACGCTGACCGGAAAGTCCGGAGGGTGAGGTTTCCGGTAGCGGGGAGCGCCATGCGACCCGTTCCGCCACCGGGTCGCATGGCGCTCCTCGCAACAAAAATCTCGGCTGAGTCTCGCGGCTTGGATTTCCGGACACGAAAAAGCGCCAACCCTTGCGGGATGGCGCTTTTGAATAACAAAGATCGAACCTTCGCCTTAGGCGGTGGGCACGGTCTGGATCGTCTTGAGGATGCGGGACGCGATCTCGTAGGGGTTACCCGCGGAGTTCGGACGACGGTCCTCAAGGTAGCCCTTGTAGCCGGCGTTGACGAAGCTGTGGGGAACACGCACGGAGGCGCCGCGATCGGCGATACCGTAGGAGAACTTGTCAATGGACTGGGTCTCGTGGAGGCCGGTGAGGCGGAGGTGATTATCCGGACCGTAAACGGCGATGTGCTCGGCGCAATACTTGGAGAACGCAGCCATAAGTTTCTCGAAGTAGTCTTTGCCACCGACTTCACGCATGAACTTGGTGGAGAAGTTGGAGTGCATACCGGAACCGTTCCAATCGAGAGGCTGCTGGTAAGCGGCGAGGATCGGCTTGCAGTGGAACTCGACGTCAATCTGGTATTTCTCGCAGAGACGGATCAGCAGGTAGCGGGCAACCCACACGTCGTCGGCGGCCTTCTTGGAGCCCTTGCCGAAGATCTGGAACTCCCACTGGCCCTTGGCCACTTCGGCGTTGATGCCTTCGTGGTTGATGCCTGCGTCCAAACACAGGTCGAGATGCTCTTCCACGATCTGGCGGGCCACGTCGCCGACGTTCTTGTAGCCGACGCCGGTGTAGTAGGGACCCTGAGGACCGGGGTAGCCATCGGCGGGGAAGCCGAGGGGACGACCGTCCTGATAAAGGAAGTATTCCTGCTCGAAGCCGAACCAAGTATCGGGATCGTCGAGGATGGTGGCGCGGGAGTTGGAAACGTGCGGCGTGCCGTTGGCGTTGTAGACTTCGCACATCACCAAGACACCGTTCTTGCGGGTGGTGTCGAGATACACGGCCACGGGCTTCAGCACGCAATCGGAGCTGCCGCCAGGCGCCTGTTGGGTGGAGCTACCGTCAAAGCCCCAGAGAGGGAGTTCTTCGAGCTTCGGAAAGCTGGCGAATTCCTTGACCTGAGTCTTGCTACGGAGACTGGCAACGGGCTTGTAACCGTCGAGCCAGATGTATTCGAGTTTGTATTTAGCCATGGATGTGGATGTTAGGATATAATTGGAGTCTCTTTAGGCCGGTCGCGCAAACGCGCGCAAGGGGCCTGAAGGTGTCCTTTCAGACACTTTTAAGCACTCCATGTGCCAGCAATGAAAAAAATTCCTACCAAAGGGCATTTCACGACGAAACAGGTGAATCGCAGCACGAATGCGGGCAAAATTTACCACAAACCCGCCGTCCATTCTCTTCCGCCCTCGTGCATCCCCGTGAAATCTGAACAATTTCTACCATGCAAGAGATGAAAGACACCCGCCGCGCCCTCGTCCGGATAGGATACGATGGTCTGGTGCACAAAACCTTCCGCGGCCACCAGGCCGCCGAACGCTTTGAGAACGAGTGTCGGGTCTTGCGCTACCTCGCCAGTCGATGCTGCGAAAACGTTCCCAAAGTGCTGGAGACCTTCCCGGAGGAGTTACGCCTCGTGACGAGCAACTGCGGCCAACGGGTCGAGCACATTAGTGAAAAACGCGTTCGTGAACTCTTCGGCGAGCTCGAGAAAAATTTCCAAGTGCGCCACGACGATCCCTACACCCGCAACATCACCTATCGCGCCGCCACCGGCGACCTTTGCCTCATAGATTTTGAATTCGCCACTATCCTTGACCCCTCTGCGCCCCCGGGCCCGAAACTCGACCTCCCCGAGCCCGATGCACCGCATTGATCATCCAACTGTCGCTCCCCGCCGCTCTTCCCCACCCTGCCCAGCCCATGAATGACTCCGCCCCCGCCACCCTGCACTGGTCAGGTCTTTCTCACTGCGGAAAAGTGCGCACCAACAACGAGGATACCTTCCTCGCCCTCACGTTCGACGGCCACGAGCTCCGCTATCTGGGGAAAATCGGTGAAGCCACCTCGAGTAATGCCGATTTTGTGTTCGCGGTGAGCGACGGCATGGGCGGCGCCAAATCCGGCGAGTTCGCCAGCCGCATCGCCATCGAGAAAATCACCCGCCTGCTCCCTCGCGCATTCCGGCTCTCCGCCCTCGGCATGGAGAGCGGCTTCAACGACATCCTCCAGGAGCTGTTCACCGCCATCCACCACGAGCTCCTCAAGCTGGGTCAAAGCTACGAGGAGTGCGCCGGCATGGGCGCCACCCTCACCCTCGCGTGGATGACGCCCGGCTGGCTCTACTTCGGCCACATCGGCGACAGCCGGCTCTACTACCTGCCGCGAGGCGGCGGTCTCCAACAACTCTCTCACGATCACAACCAGGTCGGCTGGCTGCGGCGTCAGGGACAAATCAACGAGCGCGAGGCCCGCAATCACCCGCGGCGCAACGTTCTCCAGCAGGTGCTCGGTGCCTCCACTCAATACATTGACCCGCAGATCGGCGCCGTCTCTTTCCAGCCGGGAGACCGCTTCCTGATTTGCTCGGACGGCCTCATTGACGGCCTTTGGGACCACCAGATCGAGGAGATAATCCGCAATCCGCGCGCCGATCAGGTCCACGAGCCCGCCGCGACCCGCCTCATCACCGAGGCGCTGGAAAATTCCGGTCGGGACAACCTCACCGCCCTCGTCATCGAGGTGGCCGCCGCCACCCCGGCTGCAAAAGCCGCCGCCCGCCCCGCCATCAACCCATGAGCGGACACGATCCCTCATCCGCCTCCCCGCCCGCCGCGATCGTTTTCGTTTACGGCACGCTCAAACGCGGCGGCAGCAACCACGCCCACCTCGCGGGCCAGCTTTTTCTCGGCGAGGCCCGCACTGTGGCGGGGTTCACCCTGTATTCACTCGGCGAATACCCCGGACTCGTCGCCGACGAGGCCGATAAGACCGGCGTCACCGGCGAGCTTTGGGCGGTGGACGCCGCCTGCCTTGAAAGACTGGATATTCTGGAGGGTGTCTCCGAAGGCCTCTACTCCCGCGATCCCGCCCGACTTGCCCCGCCGCACGAAAACCTCACGCCGGCCGCGCAACTTTATCGTTACCTTGGAGCGACCGGCGGACGCACGCACCTTGGCTCGACGTGGAACGAGTGATATGAATCACGCGGGCGTCGGCGACGCCGCGCAGGATTACTTCTTCGACCAGGAGCCGTCTTCTTTCTGCACCCAGACGCCGGCCTTGCTGCCGCCCGCGATTTGTTTGGCGCGAGCGCCTCCCACTGCCGCCACCGAAGAACCGGTTTTGCGGGCAATCGCCTCATACACGGCGAGCCGATCGGCGTTCTCCGCCGCGACCACCGCCGCCGCGTCACCCTGGGCGGCGCGGACCTCGACGAGGCCCTGGTTGGTTTCGCCGACCGCGCCACTTGTTTTCAGCGCGTCGAGCGCGGTGATGCGGGCCTCCATGCGCTGCTTGATCGCGCCGAGATCCTGCGCCCGCGCGAGCGGCGCGAGCACAAACCCCAGGGCCAGCACCCAGCACAGACGGACAAATAAGTTTTTCATGGGAGGGAGATTTAAGGAGTGTTGATCGTCTTGGATTTCGAATCGAGGTCGCCGAAGAAATCGGTGAGCGCCTGATCCACCTTCACGTTCACATCCACGACGGCGTGGACTTGGATCGGATCCATTTTTACGTGAATGCACCCGCCGAGTGCCAGAGGGAGAAGGAGGAAGATGCAGCGTCGCATAGGGGAAGGATTAAACGTGAGACCCTGCGGCGCAAACAAAGTTTCCCGTCGCGGGCTACTTCGCGCGCAGGCGAAGCTTTACCCGCTCATCCATACCGAGTTCGAGCACTCGGGCCAGTGCTCCGGCAAGGTTCACCTCAATGGTGATTTTCTCGACCAAAGCAGACCCCACCGGCTGCGCAGTCAACCGCACCGTCGCAGTGCGGTCGCCGCCGGCGGTCTCCGGATAGAACTTCACCTCAAGCGTCTCAATGCGCAGTCCGACCCGCCCCATTTCAATAGCCTGGAGTGGCGCATAAGCGGGGTTTTCAGGCGCCGTCCAACGTGCCAGCGGCCCCAGCCAGGCCGGCAGAATAACAAAACGTGTCGGCATGTTACCCGTCAGGAAGCCGGGCGCGGGGGCGAGACTCAGCACCGCGTCATCCGAACGCACGATGGCAAGGCCGCCGTCGTTGATCCGCACCCCCGTCTTCACATCCCACAACACCTGCACTTGTCCGCTCAACTTGCCGCTAGCTCCCGAAACGGCGTTGGGCATGAGCTTGGCCAGTTGCGAAAGCGAGAGCCCCTCGATCTCCGCACCCGCCACGGCCCCGGTCGCATTCAAGGGGATTGCCATCGGCTTTATCCGCGCCTTGCCGCCAAGCACGTCGAGCTCCGCGCTCGCCAGCTCCAGCACCTTTGCGGCGGTGATTCCGAACTTCATCTCGAAGCGCTCCGCAGTCACCCCGCCCGCCGTTATTCTCGCCACGCGCAAACTCTGCCCGGGCGGCAACACTCCCGTTCCTGGTTGATCGGTCTGGATATCGGCCTCGATGCCGGTGAGCTCGACCGCAAGCTCCGCCGAACTCGCCCGGGCATCACGTAATTCCAGTTTTACCGCCCCGACCGGTCCGCCAGCAGGAGTCCAACCGCCTTCGCCAGAGAGCACCGCCTTCCCTTCCACCACCCAATCTCCCGCGCCCTTGCCCAGCGCAGGTTTGAGCACCGGCCACAACCCGGCTAAATCCACCGCGCCTTCCGCGATACGCCAGCGCCAGTCCCCCGCCGCCGAGGGCAACGCTTCCACCCGCAAGGTCACTCCCGCCGCATCGGCCGCGAGCCGGAGGCCTGCCCCCGGCGCACCTAGCTCCACCCGCCAATGTAAACCCAGCGCGGGCAAAGCCTCGATCTGCAACTCCCCGCCAGCGCCGCCTTCCATACGCCTGACGATACCCGTCTCGGCCGGTGCTTCACCCGCCACCACGGCCGCGGCCAACAGCGCAAGGCCCCAGCGCAAGCATCGGAAGCGGTCGGTCATTCGACGTTGGCGAGCTGCTCTTTGATCCGCTCCAGCTCGTTCTTCAATTCGATCACCAGCCGGGCGATCTCGTAATCGTTGGCCTTGGCTCCGGTGGTATTCACCTCGCGGCCCATCTCCTGCACGATGAACTCCGCCTTGCGCCCGATCTCCCCGTCGCTCGCCAGGAGTTTTTTGAGCTGGGCGTGGTGGCTGCGGAAGCGTGTGAGCTCCTCGGCGATGTCGCAGCGGTCGGCGAAAAGCGCCAGCTCCTTGAGCACTCGCTCGTCCTCGATCTGGATCTCCACTCCCGCCTCGCGGAGGCGTTTCAACAAGGCCTCGCGCGCCGCCGTGACGACACCCGGCGCGCGCACCGCGATGGCCTCAACGTGCCCGGCGATCAGCACGAGACGCGCCTCAAAGTCCTTCAACAACGCCGCTCCCTCGGTCGCCCGCATGGCGGCGAATCCGGCCAACGCCTCGCGCAGCGCCGCCGAGAGCACCGGCTGAGCCTCGGCGGCGGCGGGCGGCTCCATCCGACGCCGAAACTGGGCCGCGACTGCCGAGATCGTCTGCGCATCCGCGGCGAATACCTGTCCCTGTGCTGCGGCGAATCCGCGCAGGCGAGCCAGCCACGCGGCGGCGGCGGCCTCGTCGAAATCCACCTCGCCTGACGCAGCAGCGGCGGCCAACTCCACGCGCACCTGCACCGCGCCGCGCGCGGCTACTTTGCGAATCTCATCGGCCACGCCGACTTCGAGCTCGGTCCACGCGTCCGGCAGCGTGATCTTCAAATCGAGAGCCTTGCGATTCACCGCCGTGATGCGCACGGAAACCGTCGCCGCGCCCAAGGCCGCCGAACCTCGCCCAAAACCAGTCATGCTTTTCATGCTGAAAAGAAATCCTAAATCCTAAGCTTCTAAATCCTAAAATTTACTATTCGCCGCCCAAGCGGCGGATGATCGTCGAGTAAATACGCATCAACTGGTCGGTTTCATCTACCAGCCGCCCGCGTTCGGTCTGCACCGCCACCTTGTCTCCGGCGTCCATCAAGCGCAGCCAAAGACCGGCCTCCCTCGCTTCTTTTCGACAAATGCGAAACCGCATCAAGCGATCCGGATCACCCAGCGCATTATCGGCCTCGATATGATTCGCCGCCACCGAGCCTGACGCCCGCACAAGCTGCTTCAAATCCTCACGGTTGCACTCCGTCCGAGGCGCAGTCCGCAACCAAATCCGCACATCCCGCGCAAACCGTTCCGTGCGCTCCGCAAGATTTTCACCTCCCATACGCGCTCCTCCGAATCATTTTTAGGATTTAGCCCTCAGGATTTAGGATTTACTGCTGGGAGTCACCTCAAGGTGACTCCCAGCAGTTTTGCGACTTGATTGACGTCTTTGTCTCCACGTCCGCTCACGTTGATCAGCAGAATCTCGTCTTTGCTCATCTGCTTTGCCCGCTTCACGCCCTCGACGATGGCGTGCGTGCTCTCGAGCGCGGGAATGATGCCTTCGAGGCGCGAGCAGAGTTGGAAAATCTCCATCACTTCGTCGTCGCAGGCATAAGCGTAGCGCACGCGGCCGGTGTCGCGGTAGTAAGCGTGCTCGGGGCCAATGGCGGCGTAGTCGAGTCCGGCCGACACCGAATGCGTCAGCTCGATCTGGCCGTCGGCGTTTTGAAGGATGTAGGTCTTGCAGCCCTGAAGCACACCGAGCTTGCCGCCCTCGAAGCGCGCTGCGTGTTCACCCTGGCGGATGCCGTGGCCGCCCGCCTCGACGCCGACCAGCCGGACGGACTCGTCTTGGAGAAAATCGAAGAAAACGCCCATCGCATTCGAGCCGCCGCCGACGCAGGCAATGATCTCATCTGGCAAGCGCCCCTCGCGCTCCAGCATCTGGGCGCGGGCTTCCTTGCCGATCACGCGGTGAAAATCACGCACCATCATCGGATACGGGTGCGCGCCGAGGGCGGAGCCTAGGATGTAGTGCGTATTCCTTACGTTGGTGACCCAGTCGCGCATCGCCTCGTTGACCGCGTCCTTGAGGGTTTTTTGGCCGGCTTCGACACCGACGACCTCGGCTCCCATGAGACGCATGCGAAAAACATTCAAGGCCTGCCGCTCCATGTCCACCGCACCCATGTAGACGCGGCATTGCAGGCCGAACTTGGCGCACACCGCCGCCGTGGCGACGCCATGCTGGCCGGCGCCGGTCTCCGCGATTACACGCGGCTTGCCCATGCGCTTGGCGAGCAGGACCTGGCCGATGGCGTTGTTGATCTTGTGCGCGCCGGTGTGGAGGAGGTCCTCGCGTTTAAAATAGATCTTCGCCCCGCCACAGTGGGCGGTCAGGCGCTCGGCGAAGTAGAGTTCGGTGGGCCGTCCGGCGAACTCTTTAAGGTGACGATGCAGCTCCTCGACGTAGGCCGGATCATGGCGTGCGGTATCGTAAACTTGCGCGAGCTCCTGGAGCGCGGTGACGAGCGTCTCGGGCACATAGGCCCCGCCAAACGCGCCAAAACGCCCATGAGCATCGGGCAAGGATTCAGGGGAAACAGGGGCGGCGGAGGAAGCGGTCGAGACCATGGGAGTGGACAACTCAGTGCACCACCGGCCCGGTGGCAAACGGGTTTTGCGAATCATGCTGCACCTGAAATCGGGGTCGCAGCGTCGGCAGGCCGGCCACCTTGGATCAGGACGGAGAGATGGTTGGCCGACTTAGCCACCTTACTTGTCGGAAGGCGAATAGCTGTCGTGCCAACGGTGCAGGGCGAGCCAGGCCAGACCTGAGACGACTCCGACAAGGGCAAATCCGAGCAGACATCCCGTGATGGCGGTGGCGTAGAGCGCGGGGATTTCGTTACGCGCGCTGAAGAGGAGCGCCGTGATGCCGAGTCCCGAGCGCCCGCCGGACGTGCTGCCCACGATGTAGTCCGCCGTAAGCGCACCGATAGGCGCGAGGATGGCCGAGATGCGCAGGCCGGTGAAAAAGTAAGGCAGCGCCGCCGGCACCCGGAGCAGAAACATCGCTTGCAAGCCCGAGGCCCGCGCCATGCGGAAAAGGTCCACTTGGGCACGCTCGACCGAGAGCAAGCCCTGCGTGGTATTCACCACCAAGGGGAAAAACGAGATGAGAAACGTAACGATGATCACGCTCGGCCAGCCGGGGCCGACCCAGAGAATCAAAATCGGGGCGATCACGATCACCGGCACCATCTGCAAAACCATCAGGTAGGGATACAGCGCGGTGCGCACCAGTTCCGAGCTGGCCAGCAACACCGACGCGCCCACCGCCACGACGACCGCGAGTCCAAAGCCACCCAGCGCGGCCACCGCGGTGTAGCCGGCGGCCCGGGCCAGCACCGCACCGTGTTCGCGGAAGGCGGCGATGAGGCCTGCTAAATCGGGCAGGAGAAAACGCCGCGACGGTGAAAGCTGGCCGTGGAGGACCTGCCAGCCGACGACGAAGCCGACGGCGAGCAAGGCGGGTAAAAGCCAGCGAAGAAGGCGCGGATTCATGCAGCGGTAGAAACGGGGCCGGCGGACTCCTCCACCGCGCGCAACTTTGCCGAGACCTCGGACACGAGGCCAAGGTAGGCGGGGTCGCGGCGGGTGTCCTGATTACGCGGATACGGCAGCTCGATGGGGAGATCGTGGACAACACGCCCCGGATGCGCGGCGAAAATGAGGATGCGCGAAGAGAGAAAAACCGCCTCGGCGACGGAGTGGGTCACGAAAAGCGCCGTCCACTGCTGGCGTTCGCGGATGGCAAGGAGCTCCTCGCCGAGGTGATCGCGGGTCATCTCGTCGAGCGCACCGAAGGGCTCGTCGAGCAAGATGAGACGCGGCTCCAGCGCGAGCGCACGGGCAAGCGACACGCGCATGCGTTGACCGCCCGAAAGCTGGCGCGGGTAAGCGCGGGCCTTGTCCGTGAGGCGCACGAGTTCAAGCGCGGCGGCACCCCGGCGAATCCGCTCGGCGGCGGGCATCCGGCGGAGGCGGAGCAAGGTTTCGACGTTGGCGGCGACCTTGAGCCAGGGCAGGAGCGTCGGGTCTTGGAAAACGTAGGCGAGGTCATCGGTCTCGCCGGGCGGACGGCCGGCGATGGTGATGTTTCCACACGACGCAGGCGTAAGGCCCGAGAGCAGGCGGAGGAGGGTGGATTTGCCACAGCCGGAGGGGCCGATCAGGCTCACGAACTCGCCGGCCGCGACGTCCAAGGTGAGTCCGTCGAGCACGGGCACGCCGGCGCCAAAGCGCTTGGTGAGCGCCTGTATCTGGATCAAGGGAGCCACCGGAGCAGTGGGGGGGACGATCATGAAAAGGAATGCGAAGCGGCGGGAACCAAGCCGCTGCACAGACCTGAGCTAAGAGGCGGCGGCGGCAGGTGCAAACGTCCGGCCAAGAAAAAACCCGCCCCCGAAAACGGGGAACGGGTTTAAAAAACTGAAACGCGAAAACGCGGAGAACTCAGGCCTTGGTGACGAGACCGGCCTTGATCGCCTTCACGGAGACGAGCATGCGCTTGACGCTGCCATTGGGCAACTTAACGCGGATGCGCTGCAGGTTCGGGCGGAACTTGCGCTTCGTGATGGACGTGATGTGGGTGCCGATGCCACCGCTCTTCTTGGATTGACCCTTGCGGTGGATGATGGAGCCCGTGGTGGGACGTTTGCCGGTGATAGCGCAGATGCGAGCCATAGTCGTGGTTGGTTAAAGTTAAAAGGAAGAGCAAAAAGGATGAGATGGAACGTGTGCAAGGCAATAAAACCAGCCCCGCCAAATAAGCCGGACCCGAACGACCTGAAAGCGGTGTTGCACGCGCGCTCGCCAAATGCGCGGGGCTCCCTTTGCTACCGTCTCCGTGTCCGCCTCCTCTCCCATCCCATCGCCAGAGTTCGTCATCACACCGCTGCTTACGGTGCTGTTTTTCGTCGAAATCCTGCTCGTCCTTGCCGGCCTTTTTCTGCTGCTGCGGAAGCCGAGGATGCTTGGACTGCGCCTGCTGGGACTCGCGCCGACGCGATTAAGTGCCTCACCGTTTCGGGTGTCGGAGATCTTTCTGGCCGGTGCCTGCGCCTTTGGCGGAGCGATCATTCTGCAAGTTGCGTTTATCACCATCGGGAAACGGTTTTGGCCGCCGCCGCTTGATGGCAGCATGGGGTTTTTCCATGTGCTCGTAGCAGCCGGCTTCCAACTCGGCCTCATCGCCGGCCTTGCCCACGCGTGGTTCTGGCACCTTCGTCCGAGCCGCCGCTCCCCTGCCCTTTCGGCCGCCGAACCCGCTCCAGAAACGGAGAAGGGGAACGCGTTTCGCCTGGTTCTGCGCGACGGCACACTCGCCTTCATCGTGGCGCTGCCGCTGGTGTGGGTGACGAGTTTTCTTTGGCAAAATCTCCTCAACCTTTTCGGCATCGAGGCACCGCCGCAGGACATCGTGCTGCTTTTTGCCCGCAGCGGCGACTGGCTCTCGCTTGGCGCGATGATCACCTTTGCCGTGCTGGTGGCTCCGGTCGCCGAGGAGTTGCTGTTCCGCGTGGGACTTTTCCGCTGGTTGCGCGGTCGCGTCACCCGCAGCCTCGCCCTGCTCATGCCGGCGATCGCCTTCTCGATGCTGCACGCCTCGCTCGCGGTGCTCGGGCCGCTCGTGGTGCTCAGCGTGGTTTTCTCCCTCGCCTACGAGCGAAGCGGCCGAGCCGGCGTGCCCATCCTGGCCCACGCCCTGTTTAACTTAAACACCATCGCGCTCGTGCTCGCTGGCTTCCCCACGGGGGAGGAGGAACTGCGTTCCGCTCTTCACCAGATTGTTTCCCTGCTCCACTGACGTGAACCCGTTTTCCAAAACACCCGCTGAAACCGTCGCCACCCTTGGCGAACAAAAGCTTCTCACCGCCATCCGCCGCTGGCTGGGCCGCGCCGCGCCGCCCGCACCCGCCGGCATGGGCGACGACTGTGCCATCCTGCCAGCCTGCCGTGGCGGTAAAGCCACCCTCGTGACGGTGGACCCCGTGATCTACGGCGAGCATTTCGACGACGCGGTGCCGCCGCGCGACGCGGGGGCCAAGCTCATCAAACGCAACCTCAGCGAC
>JAIYBI010000475.1 GCA_027488595.1 Opitutaceae bacterium
CGGTGTGAGGAGTTGATGAACGTTTTCATGGTCATGAGCGCGGGCATCATCCGTTCATCGCCTGCGCCATGATCGCCTGGTGGAGCCAGCGCGGCGTCGCCCACATGAACACGACGAGAAATTTATTCGCGAAGCCGGGGACGACGCTCATGCGGCCGGACTGCAGGGCGCGAATGCCGGTTTTGACGACGGGTGCCGGTTTCATCATCAGCAGCTTCAACAGGGGCGTAAGCTTCTGCTTGGCCGACGTCGCGAACCCGGTGTCCGACATCCCGGAGCACAGCGTTGTAACGGTGATGCCGTCTCGCTTCAGTTCGCGATGGAGCGCCTCGCCCAGGCGCAGGACATAGGCCTTCGCGGCGGCGTAGACGGCGAACTTCTCCACGCCCTGATAGGCCAGCATACTCGCGACGAGCAGGATCCGGCCCCGGCGACGCTGGCGCATGTCTTGCGCGAAGACGTGTGTCACGGCGGTCAGACTCGCGATGTCGAGCTGCACCATCGCGAGGGCGTCGGCCAGCGGTGTATCGGCAAACGAGCCCTGCAGGCCATGGCCGGCATTGTTGATGAGAATGTCGATCTCGATCTGCCGGGTCCGGAGCCGCTCGTGGAGCTGCGTGACCGCGGCGAGGTCCGAAAGATCAACCGGCTCGACTACAACCTCCGTGCCGTGCTGCTGGTGAAGCGCCTCGGCCAAGGCCTGCAGGCGTTCGCGACGACGTGCAACGAGCACCAAGGCATGGCCCTTCGCGGCGTATTGGCGGGCGAACTCCTCGCCAAAACCGCTTGAGGCCCCGGTGATGAGCACCCATGGCTTGCCGGTCGTTTTCGTCGCAGCAGGCGTCGACGGGGTCGTTTGGTTCTCGCGGTTCGGGCGAGACGGAGGGAGGGCGGGACGGTTCGAATCTGAGTTAGTCATATTGATTGGATGGAGAGGGTTTGCGCGCGGCGATCGCGAGGGCCGCTACGCGAGGCGCTGCCGGTAAAGGCGGAAAGGTGGGAAGGTTGGCCGCATAGTGTGCATATACACATCTTGCACAAAAAAAATCCCGTGTTTGCATGGTTAGTTTTTCAGGGCGGCGGCCACCTGCTGGAGATCGGCGATGAGCGCAGACCACCGCTCTTCGCCGAGGACCTGGACTGCGGCGCGTTGGGCGGTTTCCCAGGCAGGGGCGAGCTTTTCGAGCTGCTTGCGTCCCTTGGCGGTGAGAGAGATTTCGACCGGTCCGCCGTGACCGCCACCGTCAACGGACACCAGGCCGTCGCGCTGCAAGGGGCGGAGGTTGCGCAACAGCGTGGTGCGTTCCAGCCCCAGAATCTCGCCGAGATCAGCCATGGTGGCCGTGCCGGTGATTTGCAGGGCGGAAAGAAGCGTGCCTTGGGTGCTGCGAATCCCTTGCCGCCGTATCTCTTCGTCATAAAACTGCGTCACCACCCGGGCGACGCGGCGCAGGTTAAAGCAGACACAATTTTGTCGGACGGAGAAATCTAGTTCCTTTCGCATGTATGTGTATATGCACACCAGCTGGACCCGCGTCAACTCAAAACGCCTTTATCGCTCAAAATCTGCCAGCGGCACCTAGGACTTTGGACGCGCTACTTCCATTCGTCAGTGGATACGAAGGCGTAGAGCGACATTGAGCAGTAGTCATTTCTCGAAGTCCTGGAGCCAAGATCCCCGGCATTCCCTGACCGGAATCTGCTCGCCATCTCACCTAGCTGCTTACCTCCAACTGCTTGATCCTGGCGAGGGACACTCCGGGTTTAGTGCCCTTAAAGACCTTTGCATAGCCGAGCTTGGCACTGTTCTTGCAGTGTTACGATTAATAGAATTCCTCATACTTTTATTTTCTCCGCCATGCCTCTCCTCGTCCCCCCCGCCCCCACCGGCACTTCTTTTACCACCCCGCGTCCCACCGGTCCGATCCCTCAGCCCGCGCCCATCCCCGCCGACCGTCTTCTGCACGAGGAAACCATCCCCGGCGCCTCCGCCGTCTCGTTTGTCGTCCGCCGCCACACCACCCTCCGCCTCACCGCCCTCGAAGCCGGCGCCAACGTCTCCTTCCTCTGCTTCAACCGCGCCGAACCCGTCGACCGTTACAACATGGCCGACACCCTCAAGGGCCAGCACACCGCCAAGCTTACCACCGGCTTCATGCTCTACTCCGACATGGCCCGCGCCCTCTTCTCTATCACCGGCGACACCCTCGGCTGGCACGACCCCCTCGGCGGCCACGACACCGCCGCCCACGTATCCAAGAAATGGGGACAGCTAAACTACCAGACCGCCCGCAACGCCTGGCACCGCAACTCCCGCGACCACTTCCTCATCGAGCTCGCCAAACACGGCCTCAACCAGCGCGACCTCGTCCCCAACATCAACTTCTTCAGCAAGGTCGCCACCTCCTCCACCGGCGAACTCGCCTACGTCCCAAATCACTCCCGCGCCGGCGACCACCTCGACCTCCGCGCCGAGCTCGACGTGCTCGTCATCCTCACCACCTGCCACCACCCCCTCGACACCCGCTCCCAATACTCCCCTTCCCCCATCCTCCTCCAACTCCATTCAACACCGCCCCCCGCCCCCGACGACTACTGCCGCACCTACCGCCCCGAAAACCAGCGCGCCCTCTACAACTCCGAACTCTTCAGTCTTTAACTCCGTCTCTCCGACTCCGTGCCCTCTGTGCCCCCTCTCGTGCCCTCTGTGTAACTTTCTCCTCCTCCGTCTCCGTCTTCCGCCATGTCCGTCCTCAACTACACCGAATCCCCTCTCGCCCCCTCCGACGCCACCTACCGCCACGTCATTCCCGCCGGCGACTTCTGGATGCACGAAATCCGCTCCGGCCAGACCCTCCGCATCCTCGACCTCGAGGGCAACCAGGCCGCCGACACCCTCTTCTACGCCGCCGCCGATTTCCGCGAACGCTACAGCGCCCAGGACACCATTCGCGAAAACGCCTCCATCTACCTAACCACCGGCACCAAACTCTACTCCAACGAACTCCGCGTCCTCGCCGAGATCACCGCCGACACCTGCGGCCGCCACGACACCCTCGGCGGCGCCTGTTCCTGCGAAGCCAACACCCTCCGCTACGGCCACGGCACGCGCCACATGCACTCCTGCCGCCAAAGCTTTCTCCTCGGCCTCATGACCTGGCCCGGCTCCACGTTCGACCTCAACAAACGCGACATCCCCGCGAACATTAACTTCTTCATGAACGTGCCCGTGACCCCCGAAGGCGGCCTCCAATTCGCCGACGGCGTTTCCTCCCCCGGCAAATACGTCGAACTCATCGCCCGCCTCGACCTCGTCTGCCTCATCAGCAACTGTCCCCAGCTCAACAACCCCTGCAACGGCTGGAACCCCACCCCCGTCGAAGTCCTGATCTGGTAACAACTCTTTCTCTTTCCTCTATATTTTAGTCTTTCTCCTCCGCCCCCCTGACGAAAGAGAAAGATTAAGAGAACGAGAATGAACTTATCCGTCTCCGTGACCTCTGTGCCCCCTCTCGTGCCCTCTGTGTAACCTTCCGACTCCTCCGCTTCCGCCTCAGTACATATACACAAAAGTCCTCATCGCCAACCGCGGAGCCATCGCCTGCCGCATCATTCGCACGCTCCGCAAACTCAACATCGCCTCCGTCGCGGTCTACTCCGAGGCCGACCGCCACAGCCTCCACGTCTCCCAAGCCGACGAA
>JAIYBI010000288.1 GCA_027488595.1 Opitutaceae bacterium
ACCCGTTGCGGTCACCGTCAACGAGTCGAACGTTGCGCCCGTCCTAGCCGCCATCCCGCCCCAGACCGGAGATGAACTCGCCCTGCTCACCTTCACCGCCAGTGCGACGGATGCCGACCTGCCGGCGAACACGTTCACCTACAGCCTCGTCGGCGCTCCCTCCGGAGCCGCGATTGTCGGCAGCACGGGCGTCTTCTCCTGGACGCCGACCGAAGCGCAGGGCCCCGGCACCTACAACTTCACCGTCCGCGTGAGCGACGGCACGCTGACCAGCGATCAGCCGGTGGCGGTGACGGTTAACGAGGCCAACGTCGCGCCCACTCTCGCCGCGATCCCGCCCCAGACCGTGAATGAGCTCGTGTTGCTTACTTTCACCGCGAGCGCGACGGATGCGGACCTTCCTGCGAACACGCTCACCTACAGCCTGGTTAACGCACCTATTGGAGCGGCGATCGTCGGCAGCACGGGCGTGTTCTCTTGGACGCCGACCGAAGCGCAGGGCCCCGGCACCTACAACTTCACTGTTCGCGTCAGTGACGGCACGCTGACCAGCGACCAACCCGTTGCGGTCACCGTCAACGAGTCGAACGTTGCGCCCGTCCTAGCCGCCATCCCGCCCCAGACCGGAGATGAACTCGCCCTGCTCACCTTCACCGCGAACGCGACGGATGCTGACCTTCCCGCAAACACCCTTACTTACAGCCTAATCAACGCTCCCGTCGGAGCAGCAATTGTAGGCACTACCGGAGTCTTCGCCTGGGCGCCGACCGAAGCGCAGGGCCCCGGGACCTACAACTTCACCGTCCGCGTGAGCGACGGCGCGCTGACCAGCGATCAACCGGTGGCAGTCACGGTTAACGAGCTCAACGTCGCACCCGTCCTCGCGGCCATCCCGCCCCAAACCGGGGAAGAACTCGCCCTGCTCACCTTCACCGCGAGCGCGACGGATGCTGACCTTCCCGCGAACACCCTCACCTACAGCCTGATTAACGCGCCCGCCGGGGCGTCCATCGTCGGCGGCACGGGCGTGTTCACGTGGACGCCAACCGAGGCGCAAGGCCCCGGCACCTACAACTTCACCGTTCGCGTGAGCGACGGCGCGCTGACCAGCGATCAGCCGGTGGCAGTCACGGTTAACGAGGCGAACGTCGCGCCCGTCCTCGCCGCGATCCCGCCGCAAAGCGTAAACACTCTATCGCTCCTCTCCTTCACCGCCACCGCGACGGATGCTGATCTTCCCGCGAACACTCTCACCTACAGCCTGATTAACGCACCTGTTGGAGCGGCGATTGTCGGCAGCACGGGCGTCTTCTCTTGGACGCCGACCGAAGTGCAGGGCCCGGGCACCTACAACTTCACCGTTCGCGTGAGCGACGGCGCGCTGACCAGCGACCATGCGGTGGTAGTGACGGTTTCGGCATCGAACCCGCTTCCGAGCGCTTCAGCCGACGCCGATGGTGACGGGATTCCCGACCTTCTGGAATACGCTTTCGCAACCGACCCCAATGGCCCCAACAGCTCCCCGTTCCGCATCGTTGGAGTTAACGCGAACAGCGTCACCCTTCAGTTCACATGGAACTGGCAGGATCCCCGGCTAAGCTGGGAAGTCCGCGGGGGGAGTGACCTCACCAACGCCGCAGCTTGGCCCGTCGTCTCCCCCGGAACCGTCACAATCACAAGGGAGGGTAATCGCGACCTGATCACGGTGACTCCCGCTCTGACGCCGCCGGCGCCCGGCTTCTTCAGAATCAAGGTCATCGCGGCCCCCTGAGAAATGAGCCTGCCGGCTGGAGCGTAGCCGGCTTCACTCGGGGTAACTCCCGCGGCAACGGTCGCGACCCGCGCGCTTGCCCTGCTTGGTTTCGCGTCCCAAGTGCGTCACTGATGATCTTCGCTCTGCTGCGAGTGAGCGGCGGCTTCAGGCGAGGGCGAGTTCGCG
The DNA here is from genome assembly GCA_027488595.1 of Opitutaceae bacterium. Classification (GTDB taxonomy): domain Bacteria; phylum Verrucomicrobiota; class Verrucomicrobiia; order Opitutales; family Opitutaceae; genus IMCC26134_A. Next base: position 1,940 of record JAIYBI010000288.1, read on the forward strand.
GTCTTTCTCGGTTTTGAGGCGGAGTTGGCCGCAGGCTGCATCAATGTCGTGGCCCTTTTCGCGGCGCAGCGTAACGGAAATGCGCGCGGCACGCAGGACGTCGGCGAAGCGTTCGAGGCGATTGTTCGAGGGGCGTTTCCAAGGGAGGCCCTCGACGGTGTTGTAGGGAATGAGATTCACGTGCGCGTGGAGATCTATTGCGATGTCACGCAATTTCTCGGCCTGATCGAAGGAGTCGTTGATGTCCTCGATGAGAATGAACTCAAGGGTGATCATGCGCCCGTGTTTCTCGGAAAAAGTCTGGATGGCGGGCAGAAGTTTTTCGAGGGGGAAGGCCTTGTTCACCGGCATGATTTGCTCGCGCACCTCGTTGGTCGCGCCGTGAAGAGAGATGGCAAGGCGGAAGCCGAGCGGCTCGTCGGCGAGGCGGAGGATTTTCGGAACGAGGCCGCTGGTCGAGAGGGTGATGCGGCGCGCGCCGACGCCGAGGCCCCACTCGGCGTTGACGATGGTGAGGGCGAGAATGAGCGCCTCGTAGTTGGCGAGGGGTTCGCCCATTCCCATGACGACGATGTTGTCGAAGGTGGCGAGGCCGGCGTGGGCGCGCGGGTCGTGGGCATCCTCGCGGTAGCAGACTTGCAGGAGCTGGGCGACAATCTCGCCGGCGTCGAGGTCGCGCTTCAGGCCCATCAAACCGGAAGCACAAAACTTGCAGCCCATGGCGCAGCCGACCTGGGTGGAGATGCAGATGGTCTTGCGCGAGTTTTCCAAGCCGACGCCCTCCTGCGGGGCGCGGATGATGACGGTCTCGATGAGGGCGCGGTCGCCGAGTTCGAGCAGAAGCTTGTCGGTGACATCGAGGGACTTTTTACCAAGGATGAGTGCGGCGGGCAGGAGTTCGAACGTCTCGGCGAGCCAGGCGCGCAGGGTCTTGGGGAGGTTGGTCATCTCGTCCCAGGAGCGGGCGCGTTTTTTGTAGAGCCAGTCGAGAATCTGGCGGGCACGGAAGGTCGGCTCGCCGCGCTCTTTGAGGCG
>JAIYBI010000124.1 GCA_027488595.1 Opitutaceae bacterium
AACGCCTCGGGCCATGTAGAGACCCCAGTAGGTGCGGGTGATTTCCAGCAGGTGGGATTCGACCTGACGGAGAAACTCCTGGCGGGCGATCTGGCTGTCAATTTTTGCGATGCGGATGATGCTCCGGTTGTAGCCGATACCGGCGCCATTGAGGAGGGGCTGCACCATGCCGACGGTGAGGCGGGCTTCGACCTGCGGGTTCGGCGTGAAGAAGGTCGAGTTGCTATCAGTGCGCTTAAGTTCCTGAGTCGCATATAGCTCGGCTCCAGTCTCGATTTTTTTCTTCAAACCGGCGCGGAAACCGAGCTGCTCTTCTTCGAGGCGGCTGGCGCCACCGGTCGTGAGGGTGCTGCCCACAGGGTCATTGACGTTATCGTATTTGCCTTCGACGAACGCAGTGATGTCAAACGCGCCACGAGCTTCTTGGATCGAGGTCGCACGGATGAGGGGGAGTTCGCTGAACACCTTGATCTGAGAGGAGTTCTGGATCGCGCTGATGAAGAGCTCTTCGAGCGTGGTCTCTTTGGTGGGGAGGTCCGCTTGCACTCGCACGCCCTTGGCGATAGGGTCGTCGGCGAGGGCGATCACCTTCGGGGTTTCCCCTGCCACGGGGTTTTGCATGGTGCGGTCGGCGGCGGCAAGGCGGGCGGACTCGACTTGGTAGTCGGTCACCATGTGCTTAAAGTCGTTATGGTAATCCTCGTTCAGCTTGTAGCGATGCGGCATGGTGCAGCCGGACCCTATGACCATGGCGCCGAGCGCGGTGGCGCCGACCGTTTGGAGTTTGCGGGATTTACGAGAGGATTTGGGGGTTTTGGACGATTTCATCAGGTCAGGGTTATAAAAATTTAGTGAAGGCCGACTGCACAGAGTCACGCGATTTACTTTTCAAGTGCGAGCCGATGTCAACTTTCAAGCTTTCGCCTGCCATTTTTTAGTTGCCGTAGTTGCACGTATGCGGGTTTTTAATGTGGATTAACGCCTCTCCCCTGCGCTAATTCCAGCACGCTTGTAACCCCCCTTAATCCCCTCGTATGCGGTCAAATAATCTTCGCCCACGCTGTAAATCTTTGGTCAATCTGGAAGTTGCAGTGGGCCAGTGTCTTTGCGTGCCGAGCGTGTATTCGCATTTCATTGACGGCATTCGGGCCCGCCTCGTCGGGCTGCGTTCGTCGCACTGGGCGTAGTTTGTCCTTCGATACATCACTCCGCTTTCTGAATTCCTTTCATTTTTATCAAACACTCACCCGACAAATTCTAATACCATGAAGTCCGATCCTTTCTATTTCACCCGTTTCATCAACAAGACCCGCCAGCCCCGCAAACCCAAGGCCCCCGCCCGCAAGCGCCTCACCGAGACGCTCGAGGATCGCGTGCTCTACGCCGCGCAGCCAGTCGTCACCATCGCAGCGCCCGGCTCGCTCGCCGTCGGCGGTTCGGCCCAGGTCACCGTCTCCTTCGACAACACCTCCGGCACCCTCACCGACGTCGGCTACGGCCCTTGGGTTGATGTGTTTGTTGACCGCACCGGTCCGGACGGCATCGCCGATCCCGCCGCACCCTCCAACCCCCAGACCGGCAACCTCGACGGCGGCAACGTGCCGACGGTCGGCGATCAATACGACGGCCTCACCGTCACCGGCACGCCCTCCTACTTGGGCAGCCCTGTCACCTCCACCACGCTGACCCTCGATAGCGCCGCGAATGGCGGCAAGGGCATCCTCCACCCCTACGCTGTGGATCAGGCGGGCAACGCGATCTACGTGGACCTCGATGTCAGCGGGCAGATCGTTTACTTCAACGAGGCCACCAACACCTCGACCACCATCGCCGGCACCAACTACCAGACCGGCGACCAGCTTCTCGTCATGGAGCTGCCCTTCGGCAGTTACACCCCCGAGCAGCCGAAGTCCGATATCACCTTTGGCGTCGCCCTGAGCAACTTCGCAGACGTCGGCGCAGCCCTCAGGATGACCGCCTTGGGCGGCTTCCGTTTCGGTGCCACCCCCGGCGACGATCCCGCCTCCGACCCCAGCATCATCGGCACCGCCTCCAGCGTCACTTCCACCGTCAATGTCAGTCTCGCCACCCTTACTAAATCTTTCAGCGCCGCTGAAACCGAGACCGCCACCGGTAACAATTTCCAGAAAACCTATCGCCTCAACTTCAACGTCGCCCCCGGCCAGACCTTCACCGGAGTCACCCTCTTCGATGATCTCGATCCGACCGTTCAGTTCGTCTCTGCCACTGGCAGTCAGGCCTTCACCTTTTTAAACACCCCCAGCACCACCGTCCCCGGCGGCAAGTTCGGCATTCAGTTCACTAACCCCGTCACCACGGGCAACGCCTTCGTCGACATCACCGTTTACGTCCCGCGCCTCTTCGACTCCAACAACAGCGGCACCATCAACGCCGGCGACTCCCCCGTGCTCGCGCCGAACAGCGGCGCGGATCGCTTCATTGACAACCAGGCCTACGGCTTCGGCAGCTGGACTCCTCTCGACCCGCGCGATACCGGCTCCGTCCTCGGCTTTAACACCACCGCTGCCAATTTCCCTTCGCTCGCCAACGCTCTAGCCAACGCCGCCCCCAACGCCGCCGCCGAGCACTCCGGCGCCGAGGCCTCGCCTCTCGTCGTTCAGAAGTCCGTCGTTAACCTCACCAGCGGCGCCACCAACAAGCCGGGCGACTCGCTACAATATTCGCTCAATTTCCAGATCTCCGACTACTTCGCAATCAACGGCATCGTCCTCGACGATCTCCTGAGCGACGGCCTCCGTTTCGATAGCTCCTTCACGCCCACCCTGCTGCTCAACGGCAACACCTACGTGCTCGGCGCCTCCGGCTGGACCGCCGCCAACTACACCGTCAATCAGAACTTCTCCGGTGCCGCCGCCGCAGGTCCGCTCACCGTCTCCAGCGCGAGCACAGTGACCGCCAACGCCATCATCGGCGCGACTTCGCTCAGCGTTAACCTCGAGCGACAGGTCCCCGTCGGCTCGACTTTCACTCTCAATGGCGCCACCTACGCCGTCCAGGCCACCACCGTCCCCGCCGCTGGCGGCGCGGGCACCATTACGCTCACCTCCGGCCTGCTCGCTGCTGCCAACACCGGCAACGTCATCCGCGACGGCGAAACCGCCCTCCAGTTCCGCCTCTCGAACGAGCTCATCACCCGCGCCCCTTCCATCGCCAACGGCTCCGCCACGCAGAATGCCGACAAGGCCTTCGCCGGCCAGGGCAAGATCCTTGGCGGCGGCGTCAACCCCCTCTCGCCCTCGACCGCGATCAACAACGACCTCTCCGGCTACAACGGCGGTGCCACCACGGGCACCATCGTTTACCGCGCCACCATCCTTGATAAGTTCGTGGACGACTTCCCCTCTGGCGAGTCCTCCGTGAACGCCCGCGATGTCCTCGGCAATTCCGTCAACATCCGCGGCAACATCCTCGATCTCACCACCGGCGCGTCGCTCACCGCCTACGCCGGCCCCGTCGTCTCGACCGACGACTCCGGCGCCAGCATCACCATCACCGCCACCACGGTCGTGAAGACCATCTACGCGGTCAACGGCAGCACCAACCTCACCCCTTTCACCGACCCGAGCGGCAAGGTCAACCTCCAGCCCGGCGACGTCGTCACCTACCGTTTCCAATACACCAGCCCCTCCGGCGACATCGAGGATCTGCGCTTCACCGACTTCCTCCCGCTGCCGGTTTTCGATGTGGATGACATCAATTCCAACGGCGTGGCCGGAGGCCTGGGCGAATGGTCCTTCGTGGACAACACCGCCAACGTCGCCGTCACCAATTTCAACCCCGGCGTCGTCACCTACGGCCCCGGCCATACCCTCAACACCGTCACGGACCCCGCCCCCGCCACACCTGCACTCACGATCAACTCGACCGCCAATTCCTTCAGGGTCCAGTGGGGCGACTTCGTTAACACCACCAACACGTCCAAACAGATGGACCTGTTGTTCTCCGCCACCGTCAGCAACGCCCCCTTCGCCGACGGCCTCTTCCTCACCAATCAGGTCCAGTCCGGCGAGGGCAATACCCAGACCCCCGGCACCGAGTCGCTCGCCAACTCTATCATCCAGATCGTCATCAACCAGCCGGTGGTGAACATCTTCAAGGGTGTTATTGATTCCACCAAGGTTGCCGCCCCCGCTGTCGTCGGCGGTCTCACTTTTGCTGCCGTTGGAACCGGCGGTGATTTCACCGGCACCCTCACCGGCGCGGCCAACGCCGCCGCCATCGGCGCTCTCGACCTCACCACCGGCCTCCTGCCCGACACCGCCGACCGGGTCCGCTTCGCCGTCGTCGCCCAGAACACCGGCCGCTCCGATGCCTTCGATGTCCGCATCACCGATACCATTCTCGGTTCCTACGAAAACAACTTCGCCGACGCTGCCGCTTTCATCCTCGGCACCAACTTCAAGGTCGTCCGTGGCGACGGCACCACCGTTCTGACCCAAGGTGTGGACTACACTCTCACCTGGAACAACACCACCAAGGCCTTCCAGGTCGAACTCACCGACAACTACAACGCCGGTAACACCGCCGGCGATACAAAGATCGGCGGCCTCAGCCGCGGCTTCCAGGCCGGCATCAATGCCAACACCACCAACGGCTCCAACGCCGTCGTCATCCTCTACGATCTCACCGTGGACACCGACGCCCAAGCCAGCTCCAACGTCGTTAATACCGCCACCCTCACCAACTACGCCGGTGACAATGGCGCATTCGACCACACGAGCATCGATCCCACCGAAAGCGCCACCGTCCGCATCGCATCACCCACCTTCGTCAAGACCCTCACCACCACCTCCGTCACCGGCACCGGCAACAACGCCGCCAACCAAGCCGTCATCGGCGAGCTCGCGACCTACACCCTCGTCGTCACCATCCCGGAAGGCGTCACCAAAAACGCGAACATCGCCGATCTCCTCGCGCCCGGCATGTCCTTCGTGGACGTCGTCTCAGTCACCCCGTCCCCCGGTCTCACCGTCGCCACCCCCACGGGCACCGGTGCCGGCGGCCCGGGAGCCGGCGTCGGCCCCGCCAACGTCACCCTTGCCAATTCCGGCGGCGGCACTGCCAACCAGATCACGTTTGCGTTCGGTGACATCACCAACTCCAACACGGTCAACGGCACCCCAGAGACGATCACCATCGTCTATCGCGCCGTGGTTAACAACACCAACACCGTCCCCGCAGCCAACGGCAACCAGTCCGGCACCTCCCTCGCGTCCTCGGCCAGTCTCAACTACACCGCTGCCAACGACAGCGGAGTGGCCAACGCCACCGTCCGCGTCGCCACCACCGGCAACATTCCCAGTCTGGCCGCCGCCCCCACCACCATCGACGGAGTCGCTCTCGCGCTCAACGATTTCGTCCTCGTCAAGAATCAGACCACCGCGTCGCAGAACGGCGTTTATCAGGTCACCGGTCTCGGTGGCACTGCCACTCTCACCCGCGCCTCCTATTTCGACGCCAGCGCCGAGGTAACCCTCGGCTACGCTGTGCGTGTGTCCGCCGGCACCGTCAATGCCGGTCTGCTGTTCTATCAGCAAACCGCCGCCGTCGTTCTTAACACCGACCCGATCGTCTGGTCGAGCGCCTCCGCCCCAGGCAACCCCTTTGTGATCGCCAGCGCCGCCGTCACCCCTGTCGCCGTCGTCGAGCCCGCCCTGACCATCGCCATCACTAATTCGGCCACCAACGTTCCCGCCAACTATACCGACACCCTCACTGGCGTGGATGCCGGTGACGACGTCTTCTACCGTATTCGCATCACCAACGCGGCCGGTGCCAACCCCACCGCTTTCGACCTCGCCCTCGCCAGTGCCATCCCCACCGGCCTTGGCTCCCTGACCGTCATTTCCACCGCACTCACGAACGCCGCCGGCGGTGTCGGTGGCACGCTCGTCATTACCGACGGCGGTGCCAATACCCTCGATATCACGGACTACGCATTCACCGGCCAGACCCTGAACCTCAACACCGGTCGCAACTTCGACCTCGGTGCGGATTCAACTCTCGAGGTCATCGTCCGTGGCACCCTTGCCACTTCGGTCAATCCCGGTCAGGTCATCAACACCAACGCCAGCCCGGCCACCGTCACCTGGACCAGCCTCGACGGCACTCCCGCCGCCGCCTCCATCCACAACGTCGCCAGCAGCGTCGAGCGCACCGGAGCCGGAGGTGTAGGCACCGATGCCGCCGTCCTGAACAACTATGCCGCCACGGACAACACCAGCCTGACGATCAACTCCTTCGCCAATACCAAGACTGTTCAGCTTACCTCCGAGAGTTTCACCAGCGAAGTAGGCACCCCGCGCGTCGCCGTCGGCGAGATCGTGCGCTATCGCCTCGTCGTCACCGTCCCCGAGGGCACCTCGCCTGATTTGCAGGTCGTGGATAATCTTCGCGCCGGTCTCGCTTTCATCAACGACGGCACCGCCACCTACGGCTTCGTCTCTGCCTCCAACAATCTCAGCTCGTCCACGCTTACGCTGGCCAACCTCGGCACCGTCCTTGCCCAGCCGACCGCCGTCCTCCCCGACACCGCCATCTCCACCGCCGCCGGGTCCAACAGCGATAACTACGACAGCGGCACCGATGTTCGCTTCAAACTGGGCACTATCACCAACACCGCCACCGACAACGGCAACGCTGAACTCATCGTCATCGAGTTCAACGCTCTCGTCCTGAACGTCGCCGCCAGCCAGTCCGGCACCACGATTAACAACAGTTTCGATACCCGCCTCAACGACACCGCCGTCGGTGCTGCTTCCGCCAATGTCGGCGTCGTGATCGCCGAGCCCACCGTCACACTCGCCAAATCCACCGGCACCACCGGCCCCGTGGACGCCGGCGATACCTTCACTTACACCGTCACCGTCGCTAACACCGCGTCCGGAGCGAACGCCGCCCCCACCTTTGATGTGCGCCTCACCGATGTCCTCGACGCCATCACCGCCAGCAACCCCTCCGTCGAACTCGAACTCGTCACCCCGCCCAGCGGCACCGGAGGCGCGAGCGTTTTCACTGGCAGCAGCGTTGCCGTCACCGGTCTCGGATCCTCTACCATCATCGCCAATGCCTCCGCCAGCACCGGCCTCGATCTGACCCTGAACCGCGTGGACGCCGGCCAGACCGTCACCTTCACCGTCACCGTTCGCGTCGTCACCGGTGCCCTCGCCGGAGCCGAAATCCAAAACACCGCCAACGTCACCTACACCAGCTTGCCCGGCGGCGCAGGAACCGCGAGCGCCGGCATCGCTACCACCTACGGCACCACCCTCGTTGACCTCAACCCCGGCACCGATTCGGTCCTGGCCAATGCCGATGCCAACAACGGCACCGTCAACCTCGCAGGTGCCGCAGCTGAACGCACCGGCGCCGACGGCGTCGGCGGAGCGCTCAACGACTACGCCGCCACCGCCACCTCCGGCACCATCAACACCCCCGGCAGCCTCAGCATCGGCGTCCCCACCATAGACCTCTCTTGGCAAGACGGCACCGTCACCGCCAACGACTCCACCGTCACATCCTCCCTCCTCGCCAACACCGTCATCGGCGAGACCGTGACCCTCGACATCGTCGTCACCCTCCCCGAGGGCGTCACCACCGATACCCGCGTCATCACCTCCCTTCCCGGCGGCCTGCGTCTCGATAGCTACGCCATCATCACCAACGGCACCGCCACCCTCGCTCCCGTCGCTTTCAACGGCACTCTCGGCACCACCCCGACCCTCGGTGCCGCCGTCGGCGGAGCCGGCAGCGCGACCAACGTCACCATAGATTTCAACGACATCACGACCAACGTCGGCGCCGCCGCCGGCAACGCCAACAAGTTCGTCATCCGCCTCACCGCCACCGTCACTAACATCCTCGGCAACCAGGTCAGCCAGCCCAACCTCACCCCCACCGCGCTCCTTCGCTTCAACGACCCCGATGGCACCGGCAACGCCGGCCCCGCCGCAGACCGCGACATCCTCGACGTCGTCGCCAACAACCCCGTCCTCACCATCGTCGAGCCTACCCTCACCGTCGTAAAGGGTTCCACCTTGCCCCTCGGCGGCCAGCTCGATGCCGGCGACCCCATCGAATACACCGTCACCATCACCAATAGCAGCGGCCAGAGCGCCTTCGACGTCACCCTCTCCGACCCGATTGACAGCCAGCTCGTCGTCACCGCCGGCTTCCTCGGCACGCTCGCCAACTCTTCGGCCACCGCTTCCGGCGGCGCCGTCATCTCCGCCAATGCCTTCGAGGTCGCCGATCTCGGTGGCGGCAACTTCACCGTGCGCACCGCCGCCGGCGCCAATGTGGATATCCCCGACGGCGGCTCCGTCGTCCTCGTCTTCCGCGGCATCGTCTCCAACTCCATCCCGCCCGCCGCCACGATTTCCAACACCGCCAACGTCCGCTGGACCTCCACCGATGGCACTGATTCCGACGAGCGCACCGGCGCCGATGTCGCCGACACCGCCCCCACCACCATCAACCAGGCCCTGACCACCGGCGCGCTCAACAACTACGCCCTGTCGTCCACCATCGTTAACAACGCGGTCAACAACGCCACCGTCGCCAAATCTGTCGTCACGACATCCCAAGGCGGCGCCGACGGCCTCGGCACTCCCGGCGAGCTCATCACCTACCGCCTCACCGTCACCCTGCCCGAGGGCGTTGTCCCCGACCTCCGCATCCAGGACGCCATCCCCGCCGGCATGGCCTACATCACCGGTTCTCTCACCCTCGACACAGCCGGCTTCGTTGGCTCCGTCGTCGCCCCCGCCGCAAGCGGAATCGGTGGCGCCACCTTCATTGACGGCCGCGATGTCCTGTTCGACTTCGCCTCCGTCACCGTCACGGCCGATAACAACACCGGCAACAACACCTTCAGCTTCACCTACCAGACCGTTGTCCTCGATGTCGTCTCCAACGATGGCATCACCCCCGGCACGACGACGCTCACCAACACCGCGACCCACAACAACGGCTCCGGTGCCACCTTCGCCTTCCCCGTCACCGCCTCCATCAACGTCGTCGAGCCCCAGCTCTCCGTCACCAAGACCCGCTCCGTCGCCACCGGCGACGCCGGCGACCCCGTTAGCTACACCATCACCGTCGCCCACACCGCCGGAAGCCTCTCCGGTGCCTTCGACCTCAACCTCACCGACACCCTGCCCGCCGGCTTCACCGCCACCGGCTTCGTCGTCGGCGGCACCTCGGGCGCCGTCGCGGGTGACTTCGATCTCAATCTCGGCACCGGCGCCTTCACCACCACCGGCACCGTCAACCTCGCCCTCGCCCAGACGCTCACCATCACGATTTCCGGCTCCCTCAACACCACCGTCGAGCCGAACCAGACCATCACCAACACCGCCAACCTCACCTACGACACTTATCCCGGCGACCGAACCGCACCTAGTTTCAACCCCAACACCGACCTCACCACCGATCGCCAGCGCACCACTTCCACCTCGGGCAACGTCAACATCACCACGCCGTTCGTCCCGCAGGTCAGCAAGGCACTCATCGCCACCAGCGAGTCCAGCTCTGCCGGCAACACCGTCGTCGTCGGCGAGATCGTCCGCTACGAGATCCGCGTCGAGCTCTTCGAGGGCACCAACCGCGGCCTCGTTGTCCGCGACTTCCTCCCCGCCGGCCTCCAGTTCCTCCCCGGCAACGTCGAGATCGCCTACGAGAACGTCGCCACCACCATCACCGGCACCGCCGCCGGCACCTACGCCGCCGGCGCCTCTGCGATTATCTCCACCAGCCTCACCGCCGACGCCGATGTTTACGCGGACGGCACCGACGTTTTCTTCAAACTCGGCACCCTCGTGAACAACGACAACGACTCCGCCAATCGCGAGTTTGTCGTCATCCGCTACAACGCCCTCGTTCTCAACACCGCCGGCAACCAGACCGCCGCCACTCACACCAATAACTTCGGCGTCCTCCTCGACACCGACAACAACGGCACCTCTGGCTTCGTCTCCGTTGACCGCAACGCCTCCGGCACCGCCACCGGCACCGAGGTCGCGACCGACGCCGATAACGACGGCTCCGACGTCGGCGACATCGCCGGCCTCTCCAACGACATCGTCACCACCGTCGCCGAGCCCACCCTCACCCTCGTTCAGGTCGTCTCCTCCGCCCCCGGCAATCCCAACGCTGGCGATCTCATCACCTATCAGGTCACGTTGACCAATACCGGCAACGCCACCGCCTTCAACGCCAGCTTCCTGGACACCCTCTCCGACGGCCTCACCCTCGTCGGCGGCACCCTCGCGCACGTCTCCGGCACCGACATTACCGGCAGCCTCACGCTGACCAACGGCTCATCCACCCTCACCACCAACGTCGGCGGCTTCACCCTCGGCGCCGGAGCTACCTCCACCTTCGAATATCAGGTCCGCATCCCGAACACTGTCGTGGACGCCCAGGCCCTCGACACCGCCAGCAGCGTCACCTGGACCTCCCTCCCCGGCACGGGCACCGTCGGCGGTGCCAACACCACCGGCGACAGCACGCCCGGCGCATCCGGCACCACTACCGGCGAACGCGATGGCTCGCAGTCGCCCGCGCTCAACGACTACCGCGCCGCCACCTCGACGCTCGTCACCTCCAACCTCGTTTACGCCCTCACCAAGACCGCCACCGCCACCTCCGACGCGTCCACCGGCACCGCCCTAGGCGATCCGTCGCTCGAGGATCTCACCATCGGCGAGACCGTCACCTTCACCCTCGTCGTCACCCTCGCCGAGGGCACCACCAACGCGCTCAACATCGTTGACACGCTGCCCTTCTCCGTCGCCACCTGCACCACCGCTGGCACCCTCGCCTTCGAGAGCGCCGCCTTGGTCTCCACCGGTGCCAACGTCACCGCCGGCGCTCCTGTCATCACCAATAGCGGCACGAACAGCGAGATCGTCACTTTCGCTTTCGGCAACGTCGTCGTCTCCGGCACCAACGGCAACGCCGCCGCCGCCCTCCGCCAGATCACCCTCACCGTCACCGCCCGCGTCGCCAACACCGTCACCAACCAGACCGGCGATCTCCTCACCAACAACGCCGCGCTCAACAGCACCAGCACGTCCGACACCGTCACCGCTTCCGCCCAGGTCGAGGTCGTTGAACCTCGCGTCACCGTCTCCAAGACCGTCACCTCCGCCACCACTGGCCTCGATGCCGGCGACTCCGTCACCTACTCGGTCACCGTCTCCAACCTCGCCGCCAACGGCGCCACCGCCACCGCCTACGACGTCTCCCTGTCCGACGTCCTGCCCGCCGGAATGTTGATCAGCTCCATCGGTGCGCCCACCTTAAACGGTAGTGCTACCGTGGATACGGCCCTCGCCGGCACCGGCG
>JAIYBI010000192.1 GCA_027488595.1 Opitutaceae bacterium
TGCCGCCATTGCCGCCGGTGCCGCCGAGTCCGATCTGACCCTCGGCCAGCGCCTTGTTAAAGTTGTCGAGCGAGAGCGCGGCGTTTGCCACATTGATGGCTGCGCTCGTGGTCGAAATCGCCAATCCTACACCCACGTTGATCGTAAACGGATTCGCGAAGGCGCTCCCCATTTCCAAGATCACGCCGGCGAGATCCAGGATGGCAGATGCCAAACCCAGGTCGAGCGACGTGCTGGTGTTGCCGCCGTCGCTGCCCGCGCCGCCGTTGCCGCCCGCGCCGCCGAATTGGAGTGCGCCGGTGCCGCCGTTGTTGCCCTTGGTGCCGGTGGTGCCGTTGATGTCGACAAAATCATTCAGCACGGGGGTATAGCCGTCGGTGCCCGCAGTGGCGGTCGAGCCGGTAAACAATCCGTTGAGAGTGCCACCCTCGGTCCCGACGCCGCCGGCGCCGCCGGTGACCGAGTTGCCGATGAAGCTGACGTTATTGATCGTGAGCGTGGCACCCGAATTGACGAACACCGCACCGCCAAGGCCCGCGCCGCCGCCGCTGCCGTTGCCGCCCGTCGCGGCGTAGTTGATGAGTTTGCCGTTGCTGATGGTGAGCGAATTGCTCTGCACAAAGTAGCCGCCGCCGCCATTGCCGTCGGTCGTCGCGCCGGCGAGGTCAACATTCTGGTTGGTGGTGACTATGGTGGTGGCGGGCGGAGCTGCGAATAGCGACTGGGCACTGATGCAGAGGGGGAGCAAAACCGCGAGGGAAAGGGCGGTGCGTGAACGTGCAGAGACCGGGCGCTGGGTGTTTTTCATAAAAATTTCGTCAAAGGCACTGTCAGCGAATGGCAATTTGCAACCCAATTTTGGCCAACAGGGCGCACCTCTTGGCCTCTGGCGCTGGGTTTGGTGACACGCCCGTCGAACGATCAAAGGCGGCCGAGGATGAGTGCTAGCCGTTCGGGGCTGCTCTCGCCGATCACGATAGCTTTTTGCAACATCGCCTCTGCCTGGGCGGCATTGGCTTCGTCGTTCGCGTGTATAACCGCCAGCACGTCCCCAACCGCTACCCGTGTGCCGGTTTTCACCAGTCGGGTAAAGCCCACCGCATGGTCAACCGGGTTTTCCGCACGGGTGCGGCCCGCACCGAGGTGCAGCGCGGCCAGCGCCACGTCGAGCGCCGCCACGGATTGAACGTAGCCGGCCTGAGCCGCCCGCACTTCGTGGAGCAGGCGCGCGGGACGCATCACCTCGCCGGGGGCGTCCACCACGCGGGCGTCGCCGCCTTGGGCGGTTACAATCATGCGAAACCTTTCCAGCGCCGAGCCGTCCGCGATCACCGCGGCAAGGCGGGCGCGGGCCTCGGCCTCGTCGCGAGCCGCGCCGGCGAGCAGGAGCATTTCCACGCCGAGCGCGAGCGTCACTTCCATCAGATCCGCCGGCCCCGCGCCGCGCAGGCATGCGATGGACTCGGCGACTTCCACGGCGTTGCCCACCGCGTGGCCAAGCGGTTCGTCCATGCGCGTGAGCAGGGCGCGGGTGGGTTTGCCCATCGCGTTGCCGATGGAGACCATCATGCCGGCCAGTTCGCGCGCCTCGGCCTCGGTTTTCATAAACGCGCCGCCGCCGCACTTCACGTCGAGCACGAGCGCGTCAATGCCCTCGGCGAGTTTTTTTGACATGATCGAGGCGCAGATCAGCGGGCGGCAGGCCACCGTCGCGGTGACGTCGCGCAGCGAGTAGAGTTTTTTGTCCGCCGGGGCCAGCTCGGGCGTCTGGCCGATCAAAGCGCAGCCGGTGCGGGCGACGAGTGCCTGATATTCGGCGAGGCTCACGCCTACGCGAAAGCCCGGGATGGCCTCCAGTTTGTCGAGCGTGCCGCCGGTATGGCCGAGGCCGCGTCCGCTGATCATCGGCACGGCCACGCCGCAGGCGGCGATCATGGGGGCGAGGTGGAGCGAGATTTTGTCGCCGACGCCGCCGGTGGAGTGTTTGTCCACTTTGCGCGCGGGGATGGCGGAGAGGTCGGCTACGATGCCGGAGTGCATCATGGCTCGGGTGAGGGCGACGGTCTCCGCCGGGTCCAGGCCGCGGATGTAGATCGCCATGAGCATGGCGGAGAGCTGGTAGTCGGCCCACGAGCCGTCGGTCGCGCCGCGCACGAAGGCCTCGATCTCGGCGTCTGCGAGGGTGAGGCCGTCGCGTTTGCGGGCGATGATGTGCGGCGGCGGGGTCACGGCGGCGTTGCTCATGGGCGCGCAGCGTGGCCAGTTGAAGCCCGCGGGCAAGCCTCCCGATAGCGGCGGCAACCCGCGCTTGCCGCGTCCGCTCGTTGTCGCCTAAAACAGCGGGTATGGCCACCCAACCCCCGCCCTCCGTCGTCGTCGTCGGCAGTTACGTGCAAGATCTCACCTGGCGCTGCGCCACGTTCCCCATCGCCGGTCAGACCACCATCGGCACTTTCACCACCGGCCCCGGCGGCAAAGGCTCTAACCAGGCCATCGCCGCCGGCCGCGCCGGTGCCGACACCCTCTTCGTCGGCGCGGTGGGCACCGATGCTTTCGCTGCCGTTGCCGAGGCGTTCTACCGCGAAAACGGCATCGCCGCCCGCTTCGTGCCCAAGCCCCGCCATGCCACTGGCACCGCCGCCATCCTCGTCAACGACGAGGGGCAAAACGAGATCGTCGTCGCCCTCGGGGCCAACGGCGTCCTCGCCCGCGCCGACTTGCCGCCGGCCTTGTTCGCCGGGGCCAAAGTCGTCGTCACCCAGCTCGAAACCAGCCTCGCCGCCGCCGCCCACGCCCTCCGCTCCGGCCGTCGCGCCGGGGCGATCACGGTGCTCAACCCCGCGCCCATGCGGACCGATTTCGACCCCGCACTCCTCAAACTCGCCGACATTCTCATCCCCAACGAGACCGAGTTCGTCGCGCTCGTGAACCAGCTCGCCTCCGCCGCCAACTCCGCCGACTCCATCTACACCGAGGCGCAACTCGCCGCCGAGCCTCCCGCCCGCACTCACGCCCGCGCTCGCGAGCTTGGTGTGCCTACCGTCATCGTGACGCTCGGCAAGCGCGGCTGCCTCCTGTCGCAGGCCAATGGATACAGCCTCATCGCCGGCCATCGCGTGAAAGCCGTGGACACCACCGGCGCGGGCGACGCCTTCGTCGGCGGTTTCGCCGCCGGCCTCGTCGAGCACGCTGGCGACGTGGCTGCCGCCGCCCGCCTCGGCCAGGCCGTAGCCGCGCTCTCTGTCACCAAACCCGGCACCGCGCCCGCCATGCCCTGGCGGCGCGAGGTCCTCAAGTTTCTCAAAACCCGCGCTTGATCCGGCCGAGGACCGGCGAGGCCGGGCTTCTTTGGCCTTTCCATGCCGTCGCCCAGGCTTCGCTATGCCGGGGTGTCCTCCGCAGATTCATCTTCGCCCCCGCCTTTCGCGCCGCTCCGCCTCGCGGAGGCGACCGACGATGCCCTGCTCACCCGTTTCCTCGCCGCCGTCGCCGCGCGCGGCCTCGAGCTCTACCCGGAGCAGGAGGAGGCCGTGCTCGAGCTCCTTGCCGGCCGAAATGTCATCCTCAACACCCCCACCGGTTCGGGTAAATCCCTCGTCGCCACCGCCGCCCATTTTTTCGCCCTCAGCCGGGGCCGCCGCTCGGTTTACACCTGCCCGATCAAGGCGCTGGTAAATGAAAAGTTCCTCGCCCTCTGCCGCGACTTCGGCCCCGAGCGCGTCGGCATGATGACCGGCGACGCCACCGTCAACCCCGACGCCGCCGTCCTCTGCTGCACCGCCGAGATCCTCGCCAACCAAGCCCTCGCCCGCGGCGACGAAGCCGCTTTCGCCACCGTCATCATGGACGAGTTTCACTACTACTCCGACCCTGAGCGCGGAGTTGCGTGGCAGGTGCCGCTCCTCACCCTCCCGCGGTCCCGATTTTTGCTCATGTCGGCCACCCTCGGCGACACGTCCGCCATTGAGCGCGAAACCACCCGCCTCACTGGCAAGCCCGTCGTGGTCGTGCGCAGCGAGCGCCGCCCCGTGCCGCTCGACTTCGAGTGGTCCGAGACACCCCTCAGCGAGCGCGTGGAAAAACTCCTGGCCGACAACCAGGTCCCCGCCTACCTCGTCCACTTCACCCAGCGCGCCGCCGCCGAGACCGCCCAGGCCCTCATGAGCCTGCCCGTTTGCACCCGCGACGAAAAGGCCGCCCTCGCCACCGCCCTTGAGTCCGCCCGCTTCACCAGCCCCTACGGCCGAGAGCTGAAGCGCTGGCTCCGCCACGGCATCGGTTTGCACCACGCGGGCCTGTTGCCCCGCTATCGCATCCTCGTTGAAAAACTCGCCCAGCGCGGCCTGCTCAAACTCATCTGCGGCACCGATACCCTCGGCGTCGGCATCAACGTCCCGCTCCGCACCGTCGTTTTCACCCAACTCTGGAAATACGACGGCAAAAAGTCCGCCATCCTCACCGTGCGCGATTTCCGCCAGATCTCCGGCCGCGCCGGCCGCAAAGGTTTCGACGACGTTGGCCACGTGATCGTGCAAGCGCCCGAATGGACCATCGCCAACCTGCGCGAGGAGGCCAAGGCCGCCGCCAACCCGGGCAAAAAGAAAAAAGCCCAAAAACAATCCGCCCCCGAGGGCGCCGTCGGCTGGGAGCGCAAAACCATGGATCGCCTGCTCACCGCCGCGCCCGAGCCGCTGGTGTCGCGCTTCGCTGTCTCGCACGGCCTGCTCCTGCTCATGCTGGGTCGCGAGGCCGACGGTTGCCGCCTGCTGCAAAAACTCATCGCCGACTCGCACGAGACGCCGGTAAAAAAAGCCGCCCACCGCCGCCGCGCCTGGCAACTCTTCCGCGCCCTCTGGGAGCGCGGCATCGTCGGTCCTGTTTCCGAAGGTAGGGCGGGACCGCTGGGGCCGCCGAGCGAAGGCACCGCCCCCGACCCAATCCCGGCGCGCCCCGCGTTCACGCCCTACCTCGCATCCTCACCCGCCCCCGTCGGCTCCGCCCGCAAACTCCGCGTCAACGTCGCCTTGCAGGACGACTTTTCGCTCCACCAGGCGCTCTCGCTCTACCTCATTGATACCGTCGCCCGCCTCGACCGCGAATCCCCCGACTACGCCCTCGATGTGCTCACCCTTTGCGAGGCCATCGTCGAGGACCCCGATGTCATTATCCGCTCCCAGGTTTCCCGCGCCAAGACCGAGAAACTCAATGAACTCAAGGCCCAGGGCGTGCCCTACGATGAGCGCATGGAGAAACTCGAAGCCGTCGAGCACCCCAAGCCCCTGCGCGACTTTCTCTACGATACCTACAACGCCTTCGCCGCCGCCCACCCGTGGGTGGAGCAGGAAAACGTCCGCCCCAAGAGCATCGCCCGCGAGATGCACGAGCGTTTCCTCTCCTTCGCCGACTATGTGCGCGACTACGGTCTTGAACGCGTCGAGGGCCTGCTCCTGCGCCACCTCATGCAGGTCTGGAAGGTCCTCGTGCAAACCGTGCCCGACGCCGCCAAAACCGAGGAGGTGCGCGAGCTGGAGACCTTGTTCGAGACCCTCGTGCGCGGCGTGGACGCCAGCCTGCTCGAAGAGTGGTCGCAACTCCAGGCCGCCTCCCCCGCCTCCGGCCTCCCCCTCGCCGGCACCAAGGCAACTAGTCAATCAATGATTGACAACATGCCTTTAATGGTCGGTGCAGGGGCTGGGCAGGGTGCGAGGCACGGGGCAGGGGAGGGCGCCGAGCGGAAGTTCGGCTCCGGCCCGCCCGAGCTCACCCGCGACCCCGTCGCACTGAAGCGCGCCGTGCGCGTCGCGATTCACCTCGTGTTGCAGGACGTCGCCTCCGCCGAGTGGGAGGCCGCCGCCGCGCGCGTGCTGCCCGACGATGCCGGCGCCGACGAGTTGGCCACCGAGGCGCGCAAACTGGAGAAAAGCTTCACCGCCCACGCCGAGGCGCGCGGCCGCTTCCGGCTCGATCCGGCGGGTCGGGCCACTGCCAACACCCACTGGGTCGAGGCCGAACCCGGCGCGGCCCTCTGGCGCGTGGCGCAGGTGCTCTGCGACACCGCCGACGCCAACGACTGGGAAACACGCTTCACCGTGGACATCGAAGCAACGCGCCTCACCGGCCGCGTAGCCCTGCGCCTCGACGGCGTCAGCGAAGTCGGTGCGATGGGTTGAGGTAGGAGCGAGCTTGCTCGCGATTTTTGAGCGAAGGGATGCGGAATTTTTAACCGCGGATTCCGCCGATAGGCGCGGATGCCGATCGGGTCAGAAGCGTCGAGCATCGGAGATTTAGCCGCGAAAGAACGCAGAGAGCGCAAAAGATCAGGTGGACTCAGACTTCCGGACACCGAGGAATGAGAGTGATCCGGGTGGGCGGGCGCGTCTCTGCGCACGCATTCGAGCCACGGGCGGAGGGACCCGCCCGTCCACCTCTTGGCACAGCTTCCCGTTCTCTTCGGGTTCATTTCAGTTCCGCCCTCGTTTTCGTTTCCCCACGGAAGTCAGGAAGTCTGCGAACTAGCCGAGTATCTCCGACGGGTTGATCTTTGTGCTCCTTGCGATCTTTCGCGGCAAAAATTCCGGCTCCGTTCCGGTTTGAGGTCGGGCAAGCCCGCCGTTCAGAGGCCAGGCGGATCGTATCCGTGCCCATCCGTGCAATCCGTGGTTAAAAACTCCGTCTGTCCGTTTCGCCACAGCTTCATTCAAAACCATTACACTATGTAATGATAACACACGCACTTGACTTAACTCAAATTACACTATCATTACGAAATTATATAAAAACCCTTCAGATACGCATCCCTGATCAGTTGCGGCACGACGCGGACCTCGTGCTGGCCGATATCGGCTTGGATATGCCGACCGCCGTGCGGCTCTACCTGGCCAAAATCGTGCAGACGCGCAGTATCCCCTTTTCCCTTACAGCTTCACCCGCGCCGAGCGAGCCGGTCTCGGCCGAGCCTGTCACCCAGGAGCAGCTCGATGCCGTCGGGGCCAACTGGGAAAAACGCAAGAAAGCCAAGGCCGCCACCACCACCCGAAAACCCCGACCCCCATGAGCTGAAACCAACCATTTCAAATCCGAAACGGCATTTTTACCACGGATGAACACAGATAGACACGGATAACAGAACTTAAGGCAGGAGTGTGCTTCTTCTTGGAGGGTGTATCACAACTCCATTACAATTCCCGCGTATCTGCCTTTATCCGTGCATATTTGTGCAATCCGTGGTCGGTTTTTATTGCCGGATCTAGGTTTGAACCCACCGCGGATTACGCCGCTGGGCCCGCCGCTCCGAAAGTCACTTTGGAGTGCGGAGCCTCCGCTCCGCTTTCCGACTGCGTGCCTCGGCACGCAGTCTGGCTCCTTGCCGGGCACCGTCAGGGGCGGTGCGCCGAGGCTCCGCACTGCAAAGGCACATACCACACCAATCCCCGCCACCCGCGCCCCTCCCGCGAAACCGTGCTTGAAGCCTGTCCGATTTCACCCGCGCTGAGCGAAAGTTCCGCAGGGGCGATGAAAAAAATTCACCACCGGCCCTCCGTGACCCTCAACGCTTAAGCCAAAAAAACAATGCGGCTGATAACTATGAAAACCAGCGTCTTACCGAGGTAAAACGCACCGTGCCTACGCACCGTGCCGATGCCCAGCTTTAGCGTAAAACGCCAGAGCGTAAAAAAACCCGTTGACTCGGAGAAAGAAATATTCCCTTCTCTCATCTGCTGGCATCCCGTCTGCTAAATTCTATCCCTCACTCTTACCCATGAAAACATCCGTTTCACTGCGCGCGCCCCGCATGGTCGCACTCCTCGCGCTCGCCTTCGCGTCGCTCTCCGTTTCAACCCTTTCGGCTCAGAATGCCACCACGACACCTGTGGGCTATGTAGGTCTCACCGTCACTGCCGGAACGATAGGATCCCCCAAATACACTGCGGTTAACTTGCCTCTCATAGATGGTATTCTCTACCGTGGCACCGTTTCTGCCGTCACAAGTAATACCACCCTCACAGTTTCACCAACGGTAACTGACACATTCTCAAGCGCTCCGAGTTCAGTGAATCCTGCCCTCCTTAAGTTAACATCTGGTTCACACGCAGGGAGAACTTTTGTAATCAATTCGAATTCTGGGAGTTCGCTTACAATCAACAACGACGGAACTCCTTTAACTACCTTATCACCTGCCATAAATGTGGGAGTTTCAGGCGACCAATTTGTCATATACGGAGCTGACACTTTGAACAACTACTTTGGAAATAGAACATTTGGAGGGGTGGCGGGTTCAGCATTCTCAACTGGTAACGCGACGGCGCAAGCCGCTCAAGCGGATCAGGTATGGATCTGGACTCCATCGGCATCTGCTTACACGAAGTATTTCTATTACAACAACGGAAATGGAACTGGTAATTGGAGGGCTGCGGGTTTCAACACGATCTCTGATAACACAATTCTTCGTCCTGATGTAGGCATCCTCTACATGCGTCGTGGATCAACCCCGCTCACTCTTGATACTACGGGTGAAGTTCCGCTTATCGGATCGAAAGTCCAAGTTCGAGATTCCGGATCGACATACATCGCAACAGCGATTCCTGCAAACACCACCTTGGCAGGGTTAGGTCTGCAAAACCGGCCTTCTTGGGTCTCCGCAAGTTCTGTAACAAACCCGAACACTGCCGCAGTAGCTACACTTGACCAAGTTTGGATCTGGAATACAACGTCAGGTGCATTCGTCAGATATTACTACAACACGGCAACCGTCACCGCGGGCAATGTGCCCCCAGGTTGGAAGGCAGTCGGGTTCAATACTCCGTCGAGCACTCTACCTATCGCTGCAGGAACACCAATTTTTATCAAAAAGGCGGCAATCGGTTTAAGTTCCTTCACGACAATTCCACTCGATCTTCCAGTTGGTTATAACCCACTGAACTAACATAAATTCTAATTTTTCCCTCAAAACAATCCGCCTACAACATCATATGAAACTAAAACTAGCAATCGTTGCGCTCGCCGCAGCTCTAAACGTTAACGCAGCCACTGTCCTTGTATCTGATTTCGGAACAGGATTCGCTCCCGGCTTCGGTGACTGGTTCGACGGCAACGCATTCACCAGCTCTGGCGTTGGTGGAACCACATCGTTCACAGCGCCTGCCACCGATGGTGGTAGCTTTATTGAGTTTACCACGATTCCTGACCTCACTGGATTCACAACAGTCGCCGTTACAGCAAGAGTTGATGCAGGTAATGCATCTAACTTTACGGTTCTTTTCTATTCGGCGCCCACAGAGTTCGCATCCGCCGATTTCACAGCTGCAGAATTCACTGGATCGTTTACAACAGTTACCAAAACTCTGTCGTTCACTGCTGGATATGACCCCGTAAATCTTATCGGTTACGGAATAAACGGTGGCACACCGAGCGGCACGTCGTTCTTCCGTTATACTTTCGACTCTATTTCGACCTCCACGCCCGTTGTCGTTCCGGAGCCTTCCACATACGCCTCATTGGCTGGTGTTGTTGTTCTTGGTTTCGTTGCCTATCGCCGTCGTAGGATCTCTAAGGTTGCTGCTTAATTGCCGACCCTTTGAAGTCCAGCCGATGCTGTCGGCTTGATTCCTGAAACCCACCCCATGGAAACATGGTGGTGGGTTTTTTTTGGTTTCAAAATTTAGCAAATTTCTCGTTCAGATGGATAATCCCAAAGCTAGTCATCGTCCCTTCAAATCCAAGCCTTGGTTGGGATTGAGGCGTATTGCGCCATTTCAGACCGAGCATAACGCCGACGGTAAACGGATCCGTGTTTTCTGGCCACGCTTGTTTGCCTGGATGATCGTTTGTAGCGCGTTAAGTTGGATTGGTCTTACGGGAAGTGCCTATTTTTATATAAAATATGGGCGAGAGTATACGGCGCTGCAGTATCGGCATCTCCTTCTTTTCCCTTGGCGGATGGATGAATATCGCCGGGCGAAGTGTGAGTTCTTGTTGGCGAAAGGTAAGGCTGAGCTCGCGGAACGCAAATATCTAGAGGCCTTCAATAACATTCGACTCGGCTTGCTCGAGGTGCCTGAGGATACGGATGCCCGTATAAATATTGTCCAGTTTTATGCCGCATTGAAGAGGTATGATTTAGCTGAGCAAACACTTGCCGAGGGATTAAAATACAATGTTGAAAAACTGGATTATGTGATGACGTATTTTCGATTCTTATTCACCCAGCAGCGGGATGATCGCGCGATTGAGTTTAGCAAGCAGTTGCAAGGTGAACAGATCAGAAATCCCGATGTGCGTCATGCCTTGGTAATGGCCGAGGCCAGCGCAAACTACTTTCGCGGGCGTTATACGATGGCCGAGTCAGTGCTCAAAAGTAATAGCAAACTTGGCACCCGTGACGGGCAATTGCTCATGGCCCAAATCATGTGGCAGCGCGGGCAAAAAGAAAAAGCCCTTGCTCAAGTGGCCCAGATCGCGGCCTCTCGCACGTTGGACGCAGAGATATACAACGTTAGAGCTGGTATGCTTAAGGAACTTGACCGCCCGGGGGAGTTACGGAGCCTTGCTGTGTTAAGACAGCTTGAGCAACCCAAGGAATCTAGGGGATTTGTTGACGAGGTCTCAACTTTAAATCCGGAAGCGGATGCCGTGCGTTGGGCAGGTGCCGTATCCGAGGTCTTCTCACGCTTTCCGAATGAACTCGCTGCCATGAACGGTCTCGCGGAAATCGCCGCATCAAAGGGTCAAGTTGAGTTGGCTTGGCGTGTGTATAAACAATGCAAGGCGCAGGATTTGCCTTGGTTGACAAGCGCCACTGCCGTCCTTGAGGCGCATCTGTCAGCCAAGCGTTATGCTGAGGCCATTACCGCTACGCAGACGATTGTGAATGATAACGAGGAGTGGGCGAAAACCGACGGCACGCAGTTCGATGCCTTTCGCTCTGTGGCCAACTATGCCTTGGGGGATAAATCGCTCTCCGAGCTCCAACTTCAGAACTACCTGAACGATAAGCAGGTCAATGCCGCAAACTTCACTGCCGTGGCCGAACAGATGGCGCGGGTCGGCGCCCTTGATCAGGCCCGAACCATTCTCGCCGCCGCCGTAAAAGCCAACCCGCTCGATCAAGCCTCCCTCACCCGCTTGGTGGAGCTCGACTTGGAGCAGTTGGATACTCTGAGCTTGGTTACCAACACGGATCGCTTGCTCGTCATGCGTAAACCCGAGCCTGAGTTCCTGCGCAAAATCCAGAGCACCCTGCAAAGCGACCGCTATATCTTCGAAGGTAGCGACGCCCTCCTGCAAAAAATCAGCGCCCGCCTCGCCCAGAAAGAAGAAGGGTGAGGCCGCCAAAGGCGGCCTAGGGAAACCTGAGGGCTGCGACCGGGCAGAAACCTGAGGCTTGAAACCTGAGACCTGAAAGATGAGATCGGAGGCTGAATTTTTAACCACGAAACACACGAAAAACTGAGTGGTTCCAAAGGACGAACCGTTCAGATTTTTAACGCGAAGACGCAAAGAACCGAGAAGACCGCGAAGTAATACCAAATTCCCCAAGCTTTTAGATTTTAACCACGGATAAGCACGAATAGACACAGATCCGGACGGGGTGGTTTTAATCCGTGTTTATCAGTGTCCATCCGTGGTTAACGCACTCTTTCTGAGTGTTCTTAAAGTCTAAAACCATAGGGCAATTGGTATAAACCTAGAAACGGCAGTCCAAACCGACCTCGGATTGCGCGGATCGCACGGATAAAACAGGATACAGAAGAAACCAGTCGCCGAGGCAAATCTCCCTGCGGGTGAGTAACGATATTCCGTAAATTTCTGGTATCCGCGTTCATTCGCGTTATCCGCGGTTTCCATCGCCGGTTTTAGGATAAATGAATTACATGACTTTGCGACCTTCGGTTCGATCTTGGCGTCTTCGCGAAAAAGTCTGAGAGCTTGGGTGAATTGGTGTAGCTCGGATTTGCCTCGGTGCGCTCTGTGTCAGAGCTCCGGCTTGGCTCTGTGTCCCAATCCGAAAAATAACAAGATACAGGCCACTAGCTGCTCGCGAGGGATTCGCGGACGACCGAGGGGTGACGGGCCGCGACCCGCAGTAAGGCTTTGGCGGCTCCGGTAGGCTGGCGGTCGCCTTGTTCCCAGTGACGCACCGTCCCCAGGCCGACGCCGAGCAGTGCGGCAAACTCCGATTGCGTATAGCCTAGCTGGGCGCGGATGGCGCGGGGATGTTCGGGTGTGAGATCAACCTTGCGGGCGGGTGCGAGACTGCCGGCCTTGATGGATTTCATCTCGGCGACGCTTTGCATAAGTTCTTTGAAGGCGGAGTTTTTCATGGAATTATTCCTCTATTGGGGCGTGTCTGGGTTTAAGCTCCGCCCGTCGCCAAGGCCCTACGGGGAAAGCGTGGAGCACGGCTGTGCCGGCGTTGCGAAAGGCGGCATGGGCCGCTGGCCCACCTCCGCCTGTCGCGCCTTGGCCGAGCCGCGCTCCACGCTCCCGCCGGACTGAGTATAAACCCAGGACACGCCCTACTTGGCGCAACTGACGGGCTTGGACGGCGGTGATGTCGGACGTTTCGTTTTTAGCGTTGGGTCTCGATGAAAACCATTCCCTTTGAGTATTCCAGTGGAGTAGTAAGGCAAGCGATAAACTGGAGCTTACGGCTGGTATCACCGCTGGTATGAATGCATTGGGTCTAGAGATCTCCATTCGTGTATTTCGTGCTGTGCCCTCCGTAGCCTCGGCAAAGGTAGGGTGTTTCGTGGTAAATCTCGCCAGGTCTTTCCTCGGTGCGCTCTGTGTCGGAGCTCTGTGTTCTCCGTGACGATAAAATCAGAGGATCAGGTCTTCGGTGATCCGTGTTAATCATTGTCCATCCGTGGTTAAAAACTCTGCCACGTTCATCTCTTAGGCTACGGGCCGAACTCTCGCGGGGTGGAGAGCACCGGCCCCGGGAAAGGCGCGCCCCAAAGCGCCGGCGTTTCTTCGCGGGCGCGGTCCATGCCGGGAGCGAGATACTTAAACACATCTTCGAAGCGCAGGCTGCATTGCAGGCGGCGCTGGCCCTTGGAGTCTATCTTCGGATTCAGCACAAACACCGCTTGGTTGAAGGGCGGCGAGGCTTTCATTTTTTGGGCTAGCTTTCGCACCTCCAAGTAATCGAGGTCGCGGCGTTTGATAAGGGTATCGAGCCGCTCCAGGTCGGCGCGGGTGACGGGGCCCCAGAGCGCGCGCCAGGTGGCGGGTTCGATGCGGGGGGCGAGGAGTTTGACGAAGCGTTTCTCGTCGGGGTCGGGCTGCTCCCAGTAACCGAGGATGAGGATGAACGGCTCCGCGATGTCGAACTGGCGCAGGGCGTCGCCGAGGCCGACCGGCGTGCCGTATTTGGTGGCTTTGGGGTTGGCGGGCAGGCCGGCGAACTCGGGGGGCACGTCGCGCGGGATGTCGGCGGGGAGATCCCATTTCTGGGTGTATCCGGGTGGCCGATACTTTTTAAAAAAGGTGTCGGCGATCCAGTGTTCAAATACGAGCCCGTGGGCTTGCACCTCGGCGGCGGCGAGGCGGGGCGCGGCGAACGTGAGTGCAACCGCGAAGACGGTAGCGAAAAAAAAAAAAAAA
>JAIYBI010000497.1 GCA_027488595.1 Opitutaceae bacterium
CGCTGAACCAATCCGCGCTTGTCGGCCTCATCAAACTCGACATTGAGATCGGCAACGGCGACGAGCTGGCCGTCAATGTCCGCACCCTGCTCGCCATGCGCAAACCTCCCCGCAAGCTGCTGGCCTCAGCTTACAAAAACCTTGGTAGTGACCGCAACCTTTTCGCCCCGGGGCGGACCGTCCTGCTCGACGATTTGCAAAAAACCATCACGGCTTCGGTCGAGCGCCCCGGCCAAAGCTGACCTGGCGAGTCCCCACCCGCCCCGGCCGGTCGCAAGCCGGAGTCAGACAGAAGCCTGGCCGCGAACGATCTCGCCCAGCCCGTTCAACAAACGGTGGTTTTGCGCCTCGGTGCCGATCGTCACCCGCAGCCAGGTCGGCATTCCGTAGGCCTTCATCGGGCGCACGATCACCCCGCGTTTTTGCAGCTCGGCAAAGCCGCGTCCCCCGTCCCCGACTTCGACCAATAAAAAGTTCGCGTCGCTCGGCACCCAAGCCAAACCCAACGCCGTGAACCCCGCCTCAAGTTGCGCCCGCCCCGCCACGTTCACCGCCCGGGCCCGGGCCACGAACTCGGCGTCATCCAGCGCGGCCACCGCCGCCGCCTGACCGATGGCATTCACGTTAAAGGGCTGACGCACGCGGTTGAGCAATCCCGCCAGTTCCGCCGACGCGTAGCCATAGCCGACGCGCAGCGAAGCTAATCCGTAGATTTTAGAAAAGGTGCGCAGACCGATCACCTTGCGGCCTTCCGCCAGCAGCGGTCGCAGGTCGGGCGGATTGTCGAGATACTCGGCGTAAGCCTCATCAAATACGAAGACCACATGCTCCGGCAGTGCCCGCACGAAAACCGCGATTTCTTCCGCCGTGTTGGCCGTGCCGGTGGGATTATTCGGGCTGGGCAGAAAAACCAGTTTCGTGCGCGGCGTGATCGCCCGCGCCAGTGCGTGGAGATCGTGGCGGTGATTCACCAGCGGCACTTCCACCGCTCGTGCGCCGAAGAGGAGCGTGACCAGCTTGTAAACGATGAACGCCGGCGCCCCCATCACGACCTCGTCACCGGGGCGCAGAAAGACGTGTCCGAGCAGCTCGAGGATCTCGTTCGAACCGTTGCCGACCACAAATTGATCCGGCGCGAGGCAGTGCCGTGCTGCCAATTTTTGACGCAACACAAAGCAACCTCCGTCAGGGTAAAGCTCCGCCTGTCCGAGGGCCTTGATCGCCGCCGCCACGCCGAGAGGCGAAGCGCCGAGGGGATTCTCGTTCGAGGCGAGTTTGATGATGCCAGCCGGGTCAAGTCCGAGCTCGCGGGCGACGTCCTCGATCGGCTTGCCCGGCTCATAGACCGGCTGGCTGAGGACGCTGGGATTAACGAGACTGGAGAGGGTCATGAGGGGCGGAGCCAAGCGCGGAGGACGCCGCAGGCCAAGGCGTTTTCACCAAAGCATCCTTCGCCTCATCTGCAAACCGCTCAACGCAAAGCCACCGGCGCGCCCAACACTTCGCGGAACACCATCGCGCGACGCAGCGCTCTCGGGTCGCGAAGCTCGGCGTTAAGGCTGCGAAAACCCGCGGTGCGAGAGGGCTCGTTCGACGGCGCAAACGCATTATCCGCGCGGGATCCGGCACCCATGGCCGCCGCTTGGGCCGCCATGCGCGCCTCGCGACGCCGCGCTTCGAGCTCCTCCATTTGCTCGGCGAGACGGCGCTGCCGCTCGAGGGCGGCGCTATCATCGTAAGCGGTGACGACCTCCCGCACCGGCTCCGGTGCGGGATAAACCTCAGGTGGCGGCTCCATGCGGCCGGGTTGCTCGCGTTCCGGCGCCGGCATCGGCGGAGGCACAACCTGCCCGCGACGCTCGGCGATCTTGCGCCGGATTTCTTCCTGAATTTTGCGCACTCGCTCGTCCGCCTCCGGGTTGCTGCCGTCGCGCGAGGCGGGAGCGAGTTCACGGGTCTCGGGCCGGGCCGTGCCGGGCCGATGCTCGGGCACGCCATCGCCATCATAGTCCGCTTCCTGGCCGGCTTTTTCACGCGCCCGCTGGTTGAGCCAGTAGGCAATGACACCAGCGACCACAAGGATCAGTTGGAGGTGCTCGAAAATCCAAGACATGGTGAAATGCGGAGGGGAGCGGAATGGGAGGGCGTTACAGTTACGGCGGGCGACGTGCCCGGATGCTTACTTCTTCTCGTCGGTGCCGATGACCTTGCGCATGCCGGTGTCGGCCTGGATGTTTTCCATCTTGTAATAGTCCATCACGCCGAGACGGCCGGCGCGGAAAGCCTCGGCGAGGGCGAGAGGCACCTGGGCCTGCGCCTCGACGACCTTCGCCTGCATCTCCTGCACGCGGGCCTTCATTTCCTGCTCGAGCGCGACTGCCGCCGCGCGCCGAATTTCCGCCTGCGCCTGGGCGATACTCTTGTTCGCCTCCGCCTGCGCTTCCTGGAGTTTCGCACCTACGTTTTCGCCCACGTCCACGTCTGCGATGTCAATGGAAAGAATCTCGAAGGCCGAGCCCACATCGAGACCACGCTTGAGCACGACCTTCGAGATGGAGTCAGGCGACTCGAGCACAACCTTGTAGCTTTCGGCCGAGCCGATCGTGGACACGATGCCCTCGCCGACGCGGGCGATGATGGTCTCTTCCTTGGCACCGCCTACGAAACGATCGAGATTCGTGCGCACGGTCACGCGGGCCTTTACCTTCACCTGAATGCCGTCCTTGGACACGCCATCAATCGTGGTGCGGCCGGAAGCGGGGTTGGGGCAGTCAATGACCTTCGGGTCAACCGAGGTGCGCACCGCCTCAACCACGCTCTTTCCAGAGCCCTTGGTCGCGAGGTCAATCGCGCAGGCGCGATCCCAGTTCAGCTCGATGCCGGCCTTGCGCGCCGCGATGAGCGCCTGGATAGTCGGCACCACGTTGCCGCCCGCGAGGTAGTGGGCTTCCATATCGTCAATGGAGATATCAATGCCGGCCTTCTTCGCGGTGATGCGGGCGTCCACGATCAAGCCGTAGGGCACTTGGCGCAGGCGCATCGCCACCAGGGTGACGATGCCGACGTAGGCACCCGCCAGCCAGGCGCGCAGCCATACGCTGAAAAACGAAAATATAATGCCGAGGACGACAAGGGCCGCGATGCCGCCGGCGATAAGGAGGACAGTAGTGAGGTTGATCATGGTGGAATAAAAAAGTCGAAGGGTGAGTATGGATTACAGGGCGGCTTCCGCCATTACAACCAACTGGAAGGATTCAACCCGCACGACTCGCAGGCGGGCGCCTTCATCGGCAAAGCCGGAATCGCAGCGGGCCTCGTAGCGGCGGCCCTCGATCTCCACCAGTCCGGTGGGCGCGAGCGCGGTGACGGCCCGCGCCGTCTTGCCCATGACCGTCTCGCTCACTGCCACCGCCGGCTGGCTGGTGGCGTCAATCGAAGCCTTTAAAAACATCCGCTTGCCCACCCGGGTGCGGGGTAAAATCCGGAACTCGAAATATGCCAGCGCGAGCACTGCGGCAATGGCCACGCCGAGCGCGAGCAAGCCGGCGTCCGCGCCGTGTTGCACAAACGCCACCGCCACGCCCCCGAGCAAAAAGAGCCCGCCGAGGATTCCCATGATCGCGCCGGGCACGACAACCTCGAAGCCCAGCAGCACCAGGCCGACCGCAAACAAAACAAGCACAGGAGTGTCCATGGTAAAGTCGTAGGGGATGATTTCGTTCCCGGCAGTTTTATTCGTGACGCGCCACAATAAGAGTGCGCCCGCTGCGTCCGACTACCCGGACGGACTCGCCTCGCTCCAGCCCGCCAAGATCCGCCCGTGCCTCAAAGCGCCGGCCGTTCACCTCCACCTCACCCATCGGGCGCAAGGCCGACACCGTGACACCAACCGTCCCCTCGGTTACGGAGAGCTCCGCCTCGGTAGAGCCACCCATGCCGGCAGGCGGCATTCCAGCGTCGGCCGATACCGCCGCGTTCAAGACCATCTTGTCCCAAAACCACCCGCGCGGCAAAAACCGGCCCAACGCGAGTGCACTTACCACTGCCACCACCAGCGCCAGCCCCAGATTCAAAAGGGGAGCGTTGAGTGTCTCCGCATCAAAACTCGGCAGCTTGTCCGGCCACACATCAATCATGGACCAAGCCAGCGCCCCCAGCATCAAGGCCGCGCCGGCCAGCCCGGCCACGATGGTGCCGGGAAACAAAAATATTTCCAAGGCCACCAGCGACAAACCGACCAAGAAAACCAGCGCCGGCACGTGACCGGATAGCCCCGCCGTGTAGTGACCGAAAAACACCAGCGCCAGCAGCGCTCCGCCGGTGATTCCGAAAACTCCGAAACCGGGAGTTTTGAACTCGATGAAAATCGCCAGCAAACCGAGCCCCATCAGGATCGGTGCCGCCGCCGTCAGCCAGGTCGCGAGTTGCTCGGACCAAGTCACCTCCAGCCGCGCTACTTTGTATCCGCCCGCTCCATACTTCGAGTTTAGGAGCGCCTCCAGTGTCTCATGCGTGCCGGCCGAGAGCAGGGGCACCGAGGGTTCGCCATAGCGCTTCCCCGCCCCGACTGCGGTGAGCGTCAACAGCTCACCCTTCGGCTTGATCACGGTCTCGCCGATCTTGAATTCGTAGTCGGCGTTCATCATCGCCTTGATCACCTCGGCGCGGAAGCCCTTGCCCTCGTTGAACGACAAAACCTTCGCCGCGAGGTAGCTGTTAATCTTCTGCTTCATCGTTTCCTTGATGTCCTCGCCGCCGCCGCTCACCGCCGCCGCCGCCCCGATGATGCCCTTGGGAGCAAAGTGAATCTCATCCGCGACCGACGAAATGATCGCGCCGGCCGAGATCGCCTCGTCGTTCACGTAAACAAGCGTCTCGCCGCTAAACTTATCCAGCGCCTCCATGATTTCGAGGGTCACCCCCAACTCGCCGCCCGGCGTGTCCATGTCCAGCACCACAGCCTTGGCTCCGGCTTCCTCCGCTTGCTTCAAACCGCGCCGGATCACGTAGAAAACGGGTTTGGAAATCGCCTCCTTCACCGGAATCACCCATACGCCCACCGGTTCCTTCGCTACCTGAGACACCGGCGCAACAATCACCGGCGGCAAGGAAGGCTTGTTCTCCTCGGCGCCAACGAAGGCAACGACGCCAACCAGCGCAACCAGCCCGCAAAAAAACTGACGAAGTGAACTAAACATGATTCGCCCGACCCTAGCCTGCCAGTGCCCGCACGCAAGCATCAGCGGTTCCAATACCGGCATCCCTTTCAACTGCGCCCGGATCGCGCCCGACCGCCCTCAACTTCAACACCGCTGAATTTTTCCTTCGCCTCCGCCCTTGACACCCGCCGCGCAGTTCCGCACTTCAGTCACCTCTTAACCACTTAGAACGTCATGTCACCCACCTTCCGCCCGCACAAACTGAAACGCGCCCGCAAGATCGGCTATCGCGCCCGCAAAGCCACCCGTGGCGGCCGCAAGGTCCTCGCCTCCCGTCGCGCCAAGGGTCGTAAACGCCTCACCGTCGTCTAATTGACGACGGCAGACGTTTGTCTCGCCCCCCCGCGCCCATCCCGCACCACGCGAGCGTCCACGCCTCGGTGTTTCGCGCTTGGGCTTGAGCGTTATGCGCTTCCGCGCCGACCAACACCTGCGTCGAGCGCTGGATTTTCAACACATCCGCGCCAAGGGGCGTCGCTTCGATTGCGGCGCATTCGTGTTATGGTATGCGCACCGCCTGCCGGAGCGGCCAAGATCCGGCGCGACTTCGGCGCCCGTCACCGAGTCAGTCCCAGCCCGCCTCGGCGTGGTCGCCTCCAGGGCGGCCGTGGGTAACGCCATCGCCCGCGCCCGCGCCAAACGCCGCCTCAGGGAACTCTATCGCGCCCACCAATCCCTGATACCGCCCGGCACCGACATTCTCCTCGTCGCTCGTGGCGCGCTCAATGGGCTTGAATATGCCGCGCTCGAACAGAGATTCATGGACGCTTGTCGTAAACTCTTTCCTCCCGCGCCGCCCGCCGCTCCACTCCCTCCTCGTGCCGACTGATACCGCCCACCGCCTCACTGATGCCGCCACCGCCGCGCCTTCCGCCGGTTCCGGTATCGTCGTCGGCGGCCTCATGGTTGCGATTCGCGCCTACCAGTTCGCGATCTCGCCGACCCTGCACGCCCTCGCCGGTCCGGGCTGCGGATGCCGCTTTACGCCGACTTGCTCGCACTACGCGCTCGATGCCCTGCGCACTCACGGCGCACTGCACGGAACCTCGCTCGCCGCCCGCCGTCTGCTCCGTTGCCACCCTTGGCACCCCGGCGGCCACGATCCCGTGCCCTGAACTTTAGCCAAACACCTTCGCCCTCTCCCTCTTTCAATGGACAAGAAAAATCTCACCATCGGCATCGCCTTCATCGTCGCCGCCTTCGCCACCCTCATCCTCGGACAGCGCTTCTCGCCGCCGCCCGCCGCCCCGGCCCCCGCCGCCGCCCAATCCGCTCCCGCCGCTGGCTCACCCGCCGCCCCCGACTCGACGCTCACGACCCCTGCCGGAGTCCCCGCCCCCAACAGCCTCGCCCCCGCCCAGCCCGGCGCCCCCACCCTTTTTGCCGCTCTCACCGACGATCGCAAAGACGCCATCACCACCGTTCTGGCCAACGACTTTATCGAGGTTCGCCTCACCGACTTCGGAGGTGCGATCGCCAACGTCGCTTTCAAAAAATACGATGCCCACCAGGGCAATTCCGCGCCCTTCGTCTTTAACAGCCAGCACGCCGCGCCCATGCTCGCGATCGGCGAATTGCGCGGTCTCGACCAAAACACCCGCTTCACTCTCGTCTCCTCTAACGCCACCGAGGTCGTTTACCGCACGGTTTTCGAAGACCGCCTCGAGGTCACCCGCCGCTACCGCCTGCCCGCCGCGGGCGAGGATGCCTATCGCCTCCGTCACGAGACCACTTTTCGCAATCTCACCGCCCAGACCTTCGCCCTGCCCCGCCTCGCCCTCGAGCTCGGCACCACCTCCCTCATCAGCGCCAACGATCTCGGCCAATACCTCAACGTCGCCACCTTCGACGGCAAAGACACCGAATACATCGAACGCTCCGCTCTCGAGGGCGGTGGTTTCCTCTCTTGGATCGGCATGGCGGATGGCGCGCCCAAGGCCGTCATTGACCAGCCCCGCGCCATCACCTGGGCGGCGGTGAAGAACCAGTTCTTCGCCAGTATTTACACCCCCGATACGCCCGGCACCGGCGTCGCCGTGCGTCGCGTTGACCTCCCGCCTCTCACCGGCAGCGGTCGCGCCAACACCGGCATCACCGCCGCCGCCCGCTTCGATTTGCCCGCGCTCGCCCCCGGAGCCAC